>NZ_LFKW01000042.1:20504-66258 GCF_001040865.1 Cellulomonas sp. A375-1
TGGACCGCTCCACGCCGTACCACGTGCCGCACTCGACCCAGGTCGCGGGCTTCGCGGTCGTCCCGGGCGGCGACGACCGGTGGATCGGCAACGTGTTCCTGGGCGGCGACGTCGACGACGCGTACGCCGGCGGCGCCCACCACCGCGCGGCCGGCTACGGGACCGCGGGGTACGACGCCTACCCGACGACGATGGAGGAGTACCGGGCCCGGCTCGACCCGTCCCTCGGCGACCACGCGCAGTTCCACGGCAAGACGCTGCCGGTGCAGATCCGCGACAACGTGTACGCGAACGGCGCGAAGGCGTTCCACGCGGAGGTCCGGCCGCTCGTGCTCGCGCCCGACGACGAGGTGCAGGTGACCGTCGCCGACGAGGGCGCCGAGGTGCACCTCGAGATCACCCTGCCGGCGGGCGTCGACCTCGCGACGGTGCCGCCCGTGGACGGCGCCACGCTGGGGTACGCGCACTTCCCGGCCGCCGAGTTCGAGGCGCCCGACGGGTCGGCGCTCCGGGCCGACGTGGACCTGGTCGGCATGGTGAAGTCCGGCGGCACGTCGTACGCCGCCGGCCCCCTTGCGGGCCTGACGACGGGGTCGGGCCGGACCCGCGTCTGGTAGGTGCTGCCGGTCGTGCGGGGGCTGGGCGTCAGGCCAGGGTGAGGAAGAGCTTCTCGAGCTCCTCGGTCGTGATGCCCTCGGCGCGGTTGACCCCGTCGGGGTCGATGACGCAGTCCTTCATCGCGGTCGCGATGATCGCGAAGCCCGCGCGGTCGAGGGCCGACGAGACGGCCGCGAGCTGGGTGACGACGTCGCGGCACGAGCCGCCCGCCTCCACCGCGTCGATCACGGCGTTGAGCTGGCCGCGCGCGCGGCGCAGGCGGTTCAGGACGCGGCGCTGGGCGTCGGTGTCGTTCGTGGCCACGGGTGCTCCTCGGGTGGGCGAGCTGGACGGACGGGTGGACGGGTCGTGCTCGGGTGTGGCGGTCATGCCGGGACGAGCTCGGGCGTCACGAGGGCGCGGCCGGCACGGTCGCCGAGCGCGGCGCGCAGGGTCAGCATGCCGCCCGAGAGCGATGCGGAGTCGAACCCTGCCTGCGTGAGCACGCGGTGGGCGATGGCCGAACGCACCCCGGAGGCGCACAGCACGCGCACGGGCCTGCCCTGCGCGGCCTCACGGACCTCGTCGAGGCGTCCGCGCAGCTCGGTGTGCGGGATGTGGAGCGAGCCGGGAAGGTGCCCGGTGGCGTACTCCTGCGCGGTGCGCGTGTCGAGCAGCAGCGCCTCCTGCCGGACCTGGTCGAGGTCCTCGGCGTACCAGAGTCGCAGCGTGCCGTCCATGACGTTCGAGCCCACCATGCCCGCGAGGTTGACCGCGTCCTTCGCCTGCCCGTAGGGCGGGGAGTAGGCGAGGTCGAGGTCGATCAGGTCGCCGATGTGCAGGTGGGAGCGGATCGCCGTGGCCAGGACGTCGATGCGCTTGTCGACGCCGTCGTGCCCGACGCCCTGGGCGCCGAGGACCAGGCCGGAGTCCGCGTCGACGTGCACGACGAGGTGCATCTGGCTCGCGCCCGGGAAGTACCCCGCGTGCTGCAGGGGGTGCAGGTGCAGCGTGCGGAACGCGCGGCCGGCGAGCGCGAGCGCCGCGCGGTTGGCGCCGGTGGTGGCGGCGGTCAGGGCGCCCACGCGCACGATCGCGGTCCCGAGCGGGGTGGGGATGGCGCGCGCGGTGCCCGGCCGCAGGATGTCGTCGGCCACGAGCCTGCCCGCGCGGTTGGCGGGGCCGGCGAGCGGGACGGGGCGCCGCAGCCCGGTGACGGCGTCGGTCGACACGACTGCGTCGCCGACGGCCCACACCTTGTCGGCGGAGGTGCGCCCGTGCTCGTCGACGACGATCGCACCGCGCTCGCACTCGATCCCCGACGCCTCGAACACCTCGGTGTTCGGGCGCACGCCCACGGACAGGACCACGAGGTCCGCGTCGATGCGCGTGCCGTCCGCCAGGACGACGACGTCCTGGTCGTCACCGGGCTCGATCGCCGTGGCGGACACCCCGGCGCGGACCGTGACCCCGAGCGAGCGCAGCTCCTGCGTGACGAGGTGCGCGAGCTCGTGCTCGAGCGGGGGCAGCACGTGCGCGGCCAGCTCGACGATCGTCACGTCGACACCGCGGTGCGCGAGCGCCTCGGCCGCCTCCAGCCCGATGAAGCCGGCGCCGAGCACGACGGCACGGCGGGCGCCGTCGTCGACCAGCCCGCGCAGCGCGACCGCGTCCTCGACGGTGCGCAGCGTGCGGACGCGGGGGGAGTCGAGGCCCTCGATCGGCGGTCGGGTCGCCCGGGCCCCCGGCGCGAGGACGAGCGCGTCGTAGCCCAGGTCGAAGGCGCCCTCGGACGTCTGGACGCGGACCGACTGGCGCTCCACGTCGACCGCGGTGACCTCGTGCCCGGTCCGGACGTCCAGGTCGAGGGCTGCCCGCAGGGACTGAGGGGTCTGCACGAGCAGGCGGTCGGCGTCGTGGATCTCGTCGCCCACGTGGTACGGCAGGCCGCAGTTCGCGAACGAGACGTGCGCGCCGCGTTCCAGCACGACGATCTCGGCGGACTCGTCGAGACGCCGGGCGCGCGCGGCGCAGCTCATGCCGCCCGCCACGCCGCCGACGATGACGATCCGCGTGGCGCCCTCGGGGCGCGCCTGCTCGCGGGGCTTAGGGGTCGTCGCTGCTGAGCTCATGCCACGATCGTACGATACCCCTGGGGGTATATCAACGACGGGCCGCCGACAGGCGTCTGGCCAGGCGATACTTGCCCCCGGGCCGCCATGAGCGGAGTCGGGAACCAGCGGCCCCGACTCACCGCCCCGACTGCACCGACCCAACTGCACCGACCCACCTGCACCGCCCTCCTGCATGCTCGCATCGAAGGGACGACGCATGACCGCCCCCACCCGCCCGGCTCTCCACGTCTCGACGCTCGCCGTGCGTCCCGTGAAATCCCTGCGCGGGGTCGAGGTCTCCCGGCTGGCACTGGACCGGCTCGGTCCGCGGGGCGACCGGCGGTGGATGGTCGTCGACGGGGCCGGGGACACAGTCACCGCGCGCGAGGTGCCGATCATGCTCGGCCTGACGGCGCGCCCGCTCGACGGTGCGATCGAGCTCTCCGCGCCCGGCCTCGCCCCGATCGTCGTCCAGGAACCGCGCGACGGCCCGCGCGTCGGCGTGACCCTGTCGCGCGTCGGCTGGGCGACCGGGTGCCCGGAGCACGTCGACGCGTGGCTGTCGGCGGCGCTCGGTCGCGCCGTGCGGCTCGTCTGGCTGGACGACCCCGGACGACGCAGCGTGTCGACGCACCACGGTGGGCGCCCCGGCGACCCGCTGAGCCTCGCCGACGCGGCGCCCGTGCTCCTGACGACCGCCGCGTCGCTCGGGGCGCTCAACGACTGGCTCGCGGCCGAGCAGGACCACGCGCCCCTCCCGATGGAGCGGTTCCGGCCGACGCTCGTCGTGGACGGCGACCTCGAGCCGTTCGCCGAGGACGCCTGGCAGCGGGTGCGCGTGGGGGACGTCGTGCTGCGCTTCGCGGAGCGGTGCGACCGTTGCGTGATGACGACGGTCGACCTGACGACCCTGCGCACGGGTCGGGAGCCGACGCGCACGCTCGCCCGGCACCGTCGCGCGGACGGCAAGGTCTGGTTCGGCGTGCGGCTCGTGCCGGAGACCGCGGGCGAGCTCGTCGTCGGCGACCCCGTGGTCCCGCTGGGCTGACGGTCTCCACGCGCGGTGCGGTGGTCGTACGGTGGACCCACCGAGAGGTCCGCTCGACGAGGAGCCGCCATGGGCCCGCACTCTGCACGCCGTCCGCTCACGCTCGCGGCCGTCGCGGTCATCACGACTGCGTCGCTCGCGTCGTTCGCCCCGGCCTCGGCGGCCGAGGACACGCCCACGACGCTGGACGGCCTCACGGTCGTCGACACTCGGCCCGGCATGCCCGGCGGGTACACCGAGCTCGAGCTCGAGGTCCGCCTGAGCGACCCCGACGGGTTGCCGGACACCCTGACGAACTTCGAGACCGAGCCGTACCCGGTCGGCTACGCGAGCGTCGTGCCCTCGACGACGGTGCGCCCCACCGACCTCCGGCGGTCGGAGCTGTACTGGGACCGGCTGGACCGGACCGCGGGCACGTCGACGTCAGGGACCTGGACGGGCACGGCGGTCGTCACGTCGGTCTCGACGGGCACGATCACCGTCACCCGGCTGGTCGTCACGGACGACGACCTGGCGACGACGACGATCCCGGTGGCGGGCGGACCGCGCGTCGTGGTGAGCGGGCCGCCGAGCCTCCCGTGGGAGTACGAGGTGCTGAACGCCCCCGTGAAGGTCGTGACCGGCGCCGAACGGTGGACGCCACAGCTCCGGCTCGTGCGGCGCGACGACCGGGCGCCGGTCGCCGGGGCGGTGAGCGCGGCGTCGAGCCCGGGGGTCGTCGACAAGCCCGACTGGACCTGGCGGACCACGCTCGTCACGCCGCAGTTCCTCGCGCAGTACCCGACCGTGTTCCCGCTGCGGTCCTCGTCGTCCGGCGTGCTCACGCTGCCCACGTACGGCGTGGGGGAGACGCGCTTCGTCGGGTCGCTCGCGGGGTGGGGCTCCGGCGCGCGCCGGTACCTGACGGTCGCCGCGACGGGCCAGCTCGAACCGCCCGTGAAGTGGCAGGCGAGGGCGCGGCTCGCGGCCGAGCGCGGCGACGTGGTCATGACCGGCAACGCGTGGCCCGCACCGTCGGTCCTCGCCGCGGCGAACCCGGCGATCCACCTGCAGCGGCTCGTCGGGCGCACGTGGCGCACCGAGGCGTCGAGCCGCGTGCGCGCCAACGGCCGGTTCACGGTGGTCTGGGACGCGCCGGCGTCGAGCGGGTACTGGGTGCGTGCCTACAAGCCGGGCGGCGTCGACGGGCACGACGTCAGCGTCGGCACGATCGGCCCAGCGACCTGGGTGACGCCATGACCCCCTCATGCCTGATCCGTGGCGCCGGTGGTCGCCGGTAGCGTGCTCGTGTGAGCGCACCCCGCCTGGCCGACGTCGTCCGTCTCCTCGAGCAGCGCTACCCGCCTGCGACCGCGGAGCCGTGGGACGCCGTGGGGCTCGTCGCGGGCGATCCCGACGCACCCGTGCGCAAGGTCCTGCTCGCGGTGGACCCCGTGGCGACGGTGGTGGACGAGGCGCTCGAGTGGGGCGCCGACCTCGTCGTGACGCACCACCCGCTGCTGCTGCGCGGCGTGCACTCCGTCGCCGCGACCACGTTCAAGGGCGCGCTGCTGCACCGGCTCGTGCGGGGCGGGTGCGCGCTGCTCGCCGCGCACACCAACGCCGACGCGGCGACCGGCGGCGTGGCCGACGCCCTGGCCGACGCGTTCGGCCTGCTCGACGTCGTCCCGCTCGTCGCGGACCCCGTCGCGCCGCTCGACAAGCACCTGGTGTTCGTCCCCGTGGCCGACGCCGAGGCCGTCGTGGACGCGATGTCGGGCGCCGGTGCGGGGGCCGTGGGCCAGTACGAGCGGTGCGCGTGGACGACCACCGGCGAGGGGACGTTCACCCCGCTCGCGGGGGCGTCGCCCGCGATCGGGGCGGTCGGGGAGCGCGCGACGGTCGTCGAGGCGCGCGTCGAGCTCGTCGCGCCGCGCGCGCGCCGCAGCGCGGTCGTCGCGGCGATGCGGGCCGCGCACCCCTACGAGGAGCCCGCGTTCGACGTGCTCGAGCTCGCGAGCCTGACGGGCCCGACCGGCACCGGCCGCGTCGGCCGCCTGCCGCAGCCGACGACCCTGCGGGCCTTCGCGCAGGCGGCCGCCGACGCGACGCCCGCCACGGCGCAGGGGGTGCGCTTCGCGGGCGACCCCGACGCGACGATCGAGCGCGTGGCGGTCGTCGGCGGGTCGGGCGACCCGTTCTTCGACGACGTGCGCGCAGCCGGGGCCGACGTCTACGTCACCGCCGACCTGCGCCACCACCCGGCCTCCGAGCAGCGCGAGCGCGCCGAGTTCGACGCCGCCCGGTCCGGCCGCGCGGCGACCCCCTACCTCGTCGACCTCGCGCACTTCGCCTCCGAGTGGCCGTGGCTCGCTCTCGCCGCACGCGACCTGGCGGCCGATCTGCAGGCCCTGGGCACTACGGTGGAGACCCGCGTGAGCGTGCGGCGCACCGACCCGTGGACGGGACGCGCGAGCCGCGCCGACGCCCCGAGCTGACCGACGACCACAGCGACAGACCAGCCCACCCGCACCAGCCCCACACCCGCCCCACCGGGCGGGCGCCGGAAGGACACCCGTGCCGAACGCCCCCGCAGCGGACCAGCGACGACTTCTCGACGTGCAGGCGCTCGACACGCGCCTCGACCAGCTCGCGCACAAGCGCCGGACGCTTCCCGAGCTCGCGCGCATCGCCGAGCTCGACGCGCAGGTCGCCGACCTGCACACCGCGCTCGTCACGTCCCAGACGGCCGTGGCCGACCTGCGGCGCGAGCTGGCCAAGGCCGAGGCCGACGTGCAGCAGGTCCGTGACCGCGCCGCGCGCAACCAGAGCCGGCTCGACAGCGGCCAGGGCACCGCGAAGGACCTGCAGGCGCTGCAGCACGAGCTCGAGTCGCTCGCGAAGCGCCAGGGTGACCTCGAGGAGGTCGAGCTCGAGGTCATGGAGCGGCTCGAGGCGCACGAACGTGCGCTCACCGAGGTGCAGGACGCGCACGCCCAGCTCGTCACGGGCAAGTCGCAGATCGAGGCGCAGCGCGACGCCGCGCTCGCGCAGCTCGACGCCGAGGTGGCGCAGGTGCAGGCCGAGCGCGCCACGGTCGCGACGGGCCTCGACGCGGGACTGGTCACGCTGTACGACCGGCTGCGCGCTCAGCTCGGCGGCTCGGGAGCCGCGGCGCTGCGCGGACGCCGGTGCGAGGGCTGCCGTCTCGAGCTGAACCCGCTCGACCTCGACGGGATCAAGGCCAAGCCGGAAGACGCGGTCGTGCGGTGCGAGGAGTGCGGTCGCATCCTGGTCCGGCTGCCCGAGGGCCAGTGACGCGCCGGCTCGTCGTCGAGGCGGACGGCGGCTCCCGGGGGAACCCGGGGCCCGCCGGGTACGGGGCGCTCGTGCGCGACGCGGCGACCGGCCGCGTGCTCGCCGAACGGGCCGAGTACCTGGGCATCGCCTCGAACAACGTCGCCGAGTACTCGGGCCTCGTCGCGGGCCTGCGTGCCGCGCTCGCCATCGACCCGAGCGCGACGATCGAGGTCCGGATGGACTCCCAGCTCGTCATCCGGCAGATGAGCGGCGAGTGGAAGATCAAGCACGACGACATGCGACGGCTCGCCGACGAGGCGCGCGCTCTCGTCGACCCCGCGACCGTGACCTGGACGTGGGTGCCGCGCGCCGACAACGGTGCTGCGGACCGGCTGGCGAACCGGGCGATGGACGCGAAGACTGCGATCGTGACCGACCACGACGCCCCCGAGGCGAGCCCGTCCGTACCCCCCGGCTCCGCGCCGTCCGCCTCTGCGCCGTCCGGCTCCGCGCCGGACCCCGGCACGGGGCGCGTGCCGCGGCCGTCGGGAGCCGGTGTGCGGTTCGACGACGAGACGCCGGTGACGGTCGTCCTGGTGCGGCACGGCGAGACCGCGATGACGGTCTCGCGCGGCTACTCGGGCTCGAGCGAGCCCGGTCCGCCGCTCAACGAGCACGGTCGCGCGCAGGCACGTGCGGCCGCGGCGCTCGTCCACCGCGTGGGCCGCGACCTGTGGGGCGACATCGAGTACCCGAGCGAGGTGCGCGCGTCGCCGATGGTCCGCACGCAGGAGACCGCGGGGATCGTCGCCGAGCGGCTCGGTCTGCCCGTCCACACCGACGACCGGGTCAAGGAGGCCGACTTCGGGCAGTGGCAGGGCCTGACCGCGGTGCAAATCGAGGAGCGCTGGCCGGGTCAGCTCGAGCCGTGGCACACGCGCGCCGACGTGCGGCCCCCCGACGGCGAGTCGATCGTCGACGTGGGGGAGCGCCTGGAGTCGCTGTACGACGAGCTGCTCCGGACGTCACGCGGCCGCACGGTCGTCGTGGTGTCGCACGCGGTGGCCATCCGGGCCGCGCTGGGCCTCGCGATGGGCGCGAACCCGGGGTCGTGGAGCCAGCTGCGGGTCGCTCCCGCGTCGCTGAGCATCGTCCGGCTGTTCGGGGACCGGCGGCACGAGATCGCCGTGGCCGGGGCCCCGAGTGAGGGCTGGTCCTGACGGAGGCCGCAGAGCGCGCTCCCTGACGGTCGATCCGCTCGGCGCCCACGGCGGGCTCTGCCTGGCGGCTCGGCGCGGCCCGCCGCCGCCAGGTCAGGACGTCGCGACGAGCGCCGCGACGGACGCGACGAGCGCGAGCGGCGCGAGCACGAGCCCTTGGCGCACGATCGTCCACACCGGGACGTCCAGCAGCACCTGACGGCACCGCTGCCACCACAGGACCGTGGCGAGCGATCCCCACGGCGTGAGGATCGGTGCGACGCCCGTGCCGATGAGGAGCGCGGCCATCCGCAGCGGGTCGCCGGCGGTGGCCGGATCGAGCGCCAGGAACGCGGGCAGGTTGTTGACGGCGTTCGAGGCCAGCGCACCGACCGCGGCGAGGCGGAGCAGGTCGGCCGGACCGTGCCCGTCGCCCGCGGCGCCGTGCAGCACGTCGGCGAGACCCTGCGCGTGCGCGGTCGCGACCAGCACGAACAGTCCCGCGACGACCACGAGCGTGCGCCACGGCACCATGTCGCCCGGCGACACCGGCAGCGGTCGACGGCGGGCCAGCGTCACCGCGAGCAGCACGACCGCAGCCACCGACGCCGCGACCACGGGCACGACTCCCACGACGAACGCCACCGCCATCGCGGCGACCACGAGGCCCGTGACGCGCAGCAGGACCGTGTCGGGGGCGTGCGGCGGGTGCACGGGCTCGTAGCGGCCGACGACGGCGCGTCGGTCGCGCACCGCGAGCACGATCACCGTGACGACGATCGCGGCGAGCGCGGGCGCCCACATGAGGGTGAGGTAGTGCGCTCCCGCCCGTCGGATCTCGTGGTCGGCGAGCAGGTTCGTGAGGTTCGAGACCGGGAGCACGAGCGACGCGGTGTTCGCGAGCGCCACCACGGCGAGCGCCAACGGCAGGGGCGGCGTGTGCGTCCGACGAGCGAGCGCGATGACGGCGGGGGTCAGCAGCACCGCGGTCGTGTCGAGCGAGAGCACCGCGGTGCTGAGCGTCGCGAGCACGACGACGCCGGCCCACAGCACCCAACGTCGACCTCGGGCCGCGCGAGCCGCCACGGCCGCGGCCGCGGCGAACAGCCCGGCCCCCGCGCACAGCTCGGCCACCACGGTGAGCGCCGCGACGAACAGCAGCACCGGACCGGTGCGCTCGGCCAGGGCGACGGCGTCCTCGCGGGGGAGCCACCCGGTGGCGACGGCCACCACACCCACGAGCAGGGCGAGCGCCCACCACGGACGACCGCGTGGCGGGGCGCTCATGGGACGACGAGCGTGAGCGTGCGCGGGCCGCGCGCGGGCCGGTCCCCGAGCTCGACCGCGAGGAACGCGGACCCGATGAGCTCGTTCGCGGCGGTCGCGAGCGCGGCGGCGTCGCGTGGCGGGCGCGGGCGCCGCGTGACCAGGTGCCGGGTGAGCACGCCGCGGGCGTGCTTGGCGTTGTGGGAGACGACCGCGCGCCTGCCGTCGAGCTCACGCTCGACGCGCACATTGACCCAGTCCGCGGTGGTCGGCGGGCGCCACATCGCGACGTAGTCGGCCGAGCGTCCGTCGACGACCAGCGCGCCGTCGGCCTCGTCGTCGAGCACCTCGGGCAGGCCCGCGCGCCAGAACGCCGCCAGCGGGCCCACGCCGGGCAGGTCCACGCCGCCCGACAGGCGGTACGCGGGGATCACGTCCTCGGGCGTCACGACGCCCCACAGCCCGGAGAAGATGCGCACGTGCCCGTCCGCGCGCCTGCGCTGCGCCGGCGTCAGCCGGTCCAGGCCGGCGGCGGCGTAGAGGACACCCGTGTAGACGCTGCGCGCGGGAGCTGCTGGTGCGTCGCGCAGACCCGTGTTGCGCGCGACGTCGTCGGCCAGCCCGGGCGAGACCCCGAGGAGGGCGGCGGCGTCGGGCCGGGTCGAGGTCTCGACGAGCGCGTCGAGCACCTTGGCACGCGCGGGGGTCAGGGTGGGGTGGGACAGCGAGTCGAGGTCGACCGGGGCGCCGCGGCGCGGGGCGGTCTTGCCCTCGGAGGGAGGAAGCAGCACGAGCACCGGACGACTGTAGGCCGCGCAGGTGTCGACGGCGCACGCGGTCCGTGCGGCGGTCAGTTCGTCCCGGCGCCCGGCGTCCTCGGTGGACCGGGCGGCTCGTTCGTCGCGGCCGGGAGCACGACCGTGCCGGAGTCCAGGTCGAACGGCGGCGCGTCGTCGCCCGCGTACTGGATGTCCAGCCGCTGGCGCTCCTTCTCGGCGGTCAGGTGCTCACGGTTCGGCTGGAAGACGTCCCCGAGCGAGTCGAACAGCCCGCCGATCGACCCGGTCCCCTCGCGCTCGACGCGCGGTCGGTCCAGGAAGCGGTCGAACGCGCCGCGTGCGGTCAGGCGGTCGACGACGACGAGCAGCACCGCCACGACCGCAAGGGTGACCCACCATCCCATCGACCCATGCTCGCACGCCCCCGGGAGGCGACGCCGGGAACCGGTCACCGTCGGCACGCGGTGGCCGGCTCAGGACTCGGCGTTGTCCTCGAGCTCGGCGGCGAGGGCGGCGGCCGCCTGCGGCGGCGTCCCGCGCAGCAGGCAGAACTCGTTGCCCTCGGGGTCCGCGAGGACCACCCACGGGACCTCGCCCTGACCGATGTCGACGCGCGTGGCGCCGAGCGCCAGGAGCCGCGCGAGCTCGGTGGCCTGGTCCGATCCGTCCGGGGGCCGCAGGTCCGGGTGCACGCGGTTCTTCGTCGACTTCGCGTCCTCCACGCGGATGAAGAGCCAGTTCGTCGCGTCGCCCGACGGCGGGCTGATCTCGATCTCGTCGTCGTCCGGTGCCGGCTCCCAGACGTAGCGCCAGTCCAGGACCTCCGCCCACCAGGCCGCGAGGGCGTGCGGGTCGCGCGAGTCGATCGTCAGCTGGGAGACCACGGGAGCCATGCCCGACACCGTAGGGCGCACCGGCCGGCCCCGCTCGGCGGGTAGCATCGGCGACGCGGATGAGTCAGCCAGGCGGCCGCGTCGGTCCGACCCTCGGGTCGGTCCGCCGAGGAACGTCCGGGCTCCGTAGGGCAGGGTGGTGGGTAACACCCACCCGGGGTGACCCGCGGGACAGTGCCACAGAGAACAGACCGCCTCCCCGGACCGGTTCGCCGGACCGGGGCGGTAAGGGTGAAACGGTGGTGCAAGAGACCACCAGCGCACCGGGTGACCGGTGCGGCTCGGTAAACCCCACCCGGAGCAAGGTCAGACAGGGAGTGCTCGAGGGCTGCCCGCCCGAGCTCCCGGGTAGACCGCTGGAGGCGTGCGGCAACGTACGTCGTAGATGGATGGCCGTCACCTGTGCGCGGGCAACTGCGCACGGGGACAGAACCCGGCGTATCGGCTGACTCATCCGCCCTAAGGGCTCTGACCTGCGGCGGGACTACTCGGTCCCGACCGCAGTCCGCGGGGAGTCCGCGGCGTGGTGTCTTGCTGCACTGATGGCGGTGCGCCGCGCCTGTTCGCACATGAACCACATGCGACGCGCGAGGTCGCGCAGCTCGCGGACTCGAGCCGCGTCGATCGGGGTCTCTCTGCCGGTCTTCGGGTGATGTGCGAGCCAGTTCTGGTCCGTGCTGGGATCCAGCACGATGGCAGAGTGAACGGCCTCGTGGCGCTCTCGGAGCGCGTCGGAGGCTCGTTTGTGGAGGTCTCGGGCCGCGGGCTTCAGGTGGATGGCGGACGTTCGTTCTACCGCGGCGCCGAATTCCTTGAGTACTCCGTGGGAGATCTCGGACCACAGCGTCTCGAGGTCTAGGGCAGTCGGGTGACCACTGAGGCAACATGTGGCCTCGTACAGAGTGATCTCCAGCACCGCCGCAGCGGCCGTGACGCGGCCGAGTGCCTCGTAGTAGTCGCTCGGGAGCTCAGGCCTCACAAGTGATCCCCACGTCGTGCGCACTGAGCGCGAGGTCGACGGCTTCGCGCGTGCGGTCGTCCGAGTCCGGCCACAGGTGGCTATAGGTGTCGAGCGTCTCCGTGGCCGACTTGTGCCCGAGGCGCGCCTGGACCGTCTTGACGGACTCGCCGTGTCGAATCAGCAGCGAGGCGTAGTAGTGCCGCAGGCCGTGGAACACGAACCCCGGGAGCCCTGCTGCAGCGACCGCCGGCCGCCATGCAGCGCCGAAGTCAGACCGGCGCACTGCGCGGCCCGAGGGCGTGGTGAAGACGAGCTCGCCCGGTGAGGCGGGGAACGCCTGCAGGTGGGCGGCGAGCGCGTCCGCGACGCTCTGGGGGAGTGGGATCTCGCGGTTCGACGAGGCGGTCTTCACCGGCCCGAGGTGCGGCGCGACGCCCGTGAGCACGACGAGCTGGCGATCGACGATCACGAGCCGCCGGAGGAACTGCACGCGGTCGGTCGTGAGGCCTGCGACCTCGCTGAACCGCATCCCGGTCCCGGCCGCGAGGAGGACCATCGCGCGCCACCGGTCCGGCATGGCGCTCGCGAGCTCGAGCACCTTGCCGGTCTCGATCGGCACGACCCGGTGCCGCTCGGGGGCCGCGAGCTTGATCTTCACGCATGGACTCGTCGCGATCTTGCGGTCAGCTACCGCGGCCTTGAAGATCGCGGCCACGTGACGGTGGATCACCTGGACGGTCGCGGGCCCGAGGCTCTCCGACATCTGCGCGAACATCGCCTTGACGTGTGACGGCAGGATGCTCGCCAACGGACGCTCGCCGATCCGCGGGTACACGTGCAGCGTCAGGTGCCGCGCGACCTGCTCGCGCGTCGAAGCGCGGTGGGCCTGGATCGTGCGCCACTCCTCGGCGTATGCGCGGAAGGTGGTTCTGCCCGCCTTCGGGTCGACGTACTGGCCCGTCACGATGCTCGCGGTGACCTCGTCGAGCCACCGTTGTGCGTCCGTCTTGCGGGCGAAGTGCTTCGCGTGCTCCTTGCTTGCGGCGTCGCGGTAGCGGGCGCGCCAGACGCCGTCAGCTCGCTTCTGGATGCTTGCCATCGCCGCCATCCTCTGTGGTCACGAGGTCAATGATGAGCATCGCGAGGAGCGCCACGACGTCGGGCGCCAGGTCCGCTGGGAAGTCGACGCCGGCCAGCGCTGGTTCGGTCCAAGCGTCGACCTGAACGCCGACTCGGTCCATTACTCGTCGGACCAGCTGCTCCGGGGTCGGCGAGAGCGAACGAACCGCATCGCGAAGCGCGGGCAGCTCGTTGTCGTACATGTCGACAAGCACGCCCAGTCTCATCACGGCGCGCGACAGTGAGTGACGGGCCTGGAGAAAGTCGTCCACCAGCGCGTCCTCGCGCTGGCTGACCTGGTTCCTCTCGTCGACCAGGAAACCCGTGACGCGCGCACCCAGGACGGCCGCGATGAGCTGGAGCTGGTTGACGCGCAGCGCTCGGCTGCCCTTCTCGATCCGCGTGATCGCTGTCGCATCGACGTCCCATCCGAGCCTTCCGAGCGCGTCCGCTAGCTCGCGCTGCGTCATGCCCTTTGCTTCCCGGTAGCTACGGACCTTCTCGCCAACGAGGGCGTCCACGTCTTGTCGCTCGACACTTGCCATGGCGAGCAGCGTACTGCGCTTGACAGCAGGTGAGCGAGGGTGACAATCTCGACATGCTGAGAGTTGCAGGCGACTGTTAAGGAGTGCAGCAGATGGACATGCTCACGATCGAGGAGGCCTCGGCGTCATACCGGATCCCTGTGCGAACGCTCCACTACTGGGTGCAGCGTGGCGAGGGACCGAAGAGCTTCAAGCTCGGGCGTCGTCGGATGTACAAGCGCGAGGACATCGAGGCCTGGATCCAGGAGGCCTACGAGACGGCGACCGGCGGCGCGGCGTGACTGCGGCGACCGCCACCAAGGAGAAGCCCGAGCCCCGGTTGCAGCCGGTCTCGGGCGTGGACTCGATCCCCGACCAGACAGAAGGAGAAGGCGTCGTGACGATCATCATGGCAGAGCCGATGACGACTGGCCAGCAGCGAGCACTCGAGAAGGGCGACCCGGTCGAGTTCCACTACTCGTGGTGCGACCCCGCCCACTGCTACCGCGACGACATGTGGGGCGACGGCCTCGAGCGCGGTGTCGTCCACCTGTCGGCGCCCGCGACGTGGGACGAGCAGGGTGGTCGGCCGGCGTCCGCGCACGTACAGCGTTGGCGCGCGGACTGGTCCGAGGACGAGTCGCCGCTCGTCGTGGTCATCGACCCGCCCGACGCGCTGTCGCTGCCGCTCGTGCGGGAGTTCTCGAGCTGGCTCTCAGGCCTGCAGCGCCACTTCTGCGAGCTCATCACGCCGAAGCCCCCTGCGACTCCGTGCCCGGACTGGTGTACCGCCGAGTCCTCCGACGAGGAGCGTGTGAGGGGTGACCACCAGTGGGGGCTCTGGGGCGTGCGGTACCGGAGGGCGCCCGGCCAGGGCGAGCACATCCGCATCCACTTCGGCATCGTCGGCAAGACCTACCGCGAGCAGGTCGAGTACGCCCTCGAGGACGGCACGACCGAGCTCGGCCGGAGGATCGTGCTCGGACTCGTCCGTCCTTCGGGCCTTGCTCGATGAACGCCCGGCCCAGCTTTGGCCACGGTGCCGCGCTGGCGGGCACCGCTGAGGAGGCTGATGCCGGGTGAAGCCCCTCGAGGTCGTGCGGGCGATGATCGCGGACGCCCTCGCCTCAGACGACACCGCCGACAGGTACGCCGCCGCGCGTGCCCGGGCGGCTCGTGAGAAGCCTGACCGGATGGTCTTCAAGCCGGTGCGGCACCGCCGTCGCAGGGAGTCCAGGCGGCAGCAGCGGCAGGCGTACGTGGCCGAGCTGCGTGAGCAGGGGTTCGACGCCGAGTACCTGGCCGACCGCTACGGGAGGCGCAAGTGAGCATGAAGGCCCTCACCGCAGCCGTGAGGTACATCGAGGCACAGCCCGCGGGTTCGCTCGCGGGCTGTGCCCCGGCGCTGCTGCTCGTGCTCGCGGACGCGGCCAACGACGAGGGGCGCGCCTGGCCGTCGGTGGCAACCCTTGCGCGGCGGGTCAACCGCGACGAGCGGAACGTCCAGCGGGCTCTGGCCGTGCTCGTCGGCGTCGGCGCGGTCGCGCGCGAGGAGCGTCGTGGAAGGGCCACCGCCTACACGGTCACCCCCGGCGTAGGCGTCGCCCCCGGCGCGCCCGCCACCCCTGACGTGGGCGTCACCCCCGCCCCCGGCGCAGGCGTCACCCCACCCCCGGCGCCGGCGTCACCCGCCCCCGGCGTAGGCGTCACCCAGAACCCTCTACTAACCCTCACTGAACCCGCAGTTGAACCCTCACCCCCGCGCGCGAGCCACAGCGGGACCGCCCCGGACATGTTCGAGGAGTTCTGGGCCGCGTACCCGCGGCGGTCCGACAAGAAGCGCGCACGGCAGGCGTGGGCGAAGGCGATCAGGAGCCAGGACCCGGCCGCGCTCGTCCAGCGGGCCCAGGAGTACGCCGACGACCCGAACCTGCCCGAGGCGCAGTTCGTCCCGCACGCGAGCACGTGGCTGAACGGGGAGCGGTGGACGGATCTGCCGTTGCCGGCTCGCCATCAGCCGCAGACCGCGCAGCAGGCGGTCCAGGCCAGGAACTTCAGCTCCCTCGAGCGGAACCTGCGTGGGGCGCCGGACGAGCTCGACGAGCACGCCCGGGGCGGGCTCGAGCTCCTCGAGCAGGGGCTCCAGCAGGAACGCCAAGAGCGCCGTCAGATCGGAGGCCGTTGAGATGTCGACCCTTGCCGAGCGGAACAGCCTGCAGATGCTGCTGACCGCCGACGCGTCGCTGTACGGGTACGAGGTCAGCGACGTGCTGCTCAACACGTTCCTGTCGTTCCTCGACGTCGGGGTGACCCGCGACCAGGTCGCCAAGGCGCTGGTCGACCACCGCCGCGAGTCCAACGCGCGCTTCACCCCCGCGGTGGTGAACGCCTGGGTGCGGCGCCAGCGCGCGACGTCGCGGACCCGGTTGCACTTCCCGCCGCCGCAAGCGCTGGACGGTGACCCGCTGCGCGAGATCCCGTGGCAGCGGACCTACAACGAGGCCGTCGACCGCGGCCTGACACCGCGCCAGGCGTACGTGCAGGCCTGCACCGCGCACGGCTGCGACCCCGAGGCGGCCTTCCCCGACGACGGGGCCCGTGAGCGCGCGTACCGGCTGCTCGAGCAGTACGCGGCCGACGCGCAGGCCCGGATGCGCGCTGCGACGCGGCCGGGCGGACCGGACGCGGCATGACGACGCGCGGCGAGCTGAACCGGCAGTTGGCTCGGCTCTGGTCGTCTGGAGGGCGCGTGCCGTGTCTCGACGCCGGGCCCGAGGCACGAGGAGCGTGGACGTCTGACGCTTCTGGAGAGCAGGCCGTCGCCGCACGAGCCTGCCTCGGGTGCGATGCGCTCGGTGCGTGCAGGGAGTTCGTGACCGCGGAGCCCGATGAGTGGGGCGTGTACGGCGGTATCACCGACCGTGAGCGCAACCACCGGACGGGACACAAGGCCACACCGATCGACATCAGCGGGGACGCAGCATGAGCGGGGGCGCTACTCCTCTCCCCGCCTCGAGGGCCCGGTTGCCCGCGATGACTGCAGCTCGCGCGGAGATCGCGCCCGACGGACGCCCTCGGCTCGTGATCGACGACGAGTGGACGCTTCTTGAGCTCGGGGGTCTCGTCGAGATGACGAACCGCGGCCGACAGCGTCGCGGGCTGACGCCACTGCCGTACGCCTCCAGCGTCGTCGAGCCGGCGCGAGCCGTCGTCACCCTGATCGAGGTTGCGCAGTCACAACCCTTCGAGGCACGGGCGGGCGCTCCAGGGGGAGCGTGGATCACGGCGGCACAGGCGGCCAGTCGCTTGGGGGTCAGCCCTCAAGCGATCACCAAGCGGGCGAGAGCCGGCACGCTCGCCGCGACCAAGGTCGCGGGGTGCTGGTGGATCGAGGCGAAGGAGACGGCACAGTGAGCATCGGATACCCGTGGATCAACGCGTGGAACAAGCTGATCGGCGACGGCCTGGCGACCGCAGACGCTGTGCTCTACCAGTCGGCGGTCCCGAGCTCAGCGCGCACAGCGTGGGCGCCGGTGCCGGACGGGCTGCGGTCGATCCGAGAGGAGCTGCAGACGCTGATTAGCGTCGCATCGCGGTGGTCGTTGGACCGCGACCTCACACCGCAGGCGCGGACTCGCAAGCTCAAGGAGCTTCAGGCGGCGGCGCGGACGAAGATCGCCCCGGCTGCAGCGGCGGTCGCCGCCGCTGTGCAGCGGACCGTCGAGATCCTTCGCGACGCTTCCTCACCGCAGCGACCTGAGCCGCACGACGCCGCACAGGAGACCGCGATCCTCGGCGTGAAGGCAGACCTGCAGATGGTCCTCGCGCCCCCCGGCACCGGTAGCGACCTGACCAAGCGCCTGCGATCGCTGCTCGAGCGGGCTCTGCGTGACGGGGACAACCTGCGCGCCTGGGTCCTGTGCACGTCGTGGGTCGAGGACTACCTGATGTCGCGTGACGCCGAGGAGTTCATCCCTGCATGGTCCGTCTACGTCGGCGACATCCTCTCGAAGTCCGCGCCAGCAGGCAGGATCGGCGAGCTGCGCGGCGCCTACGACGAGCTGACGAACCCGCAGACGGGCGCCGCCGGGATCGTGCTCGCGATGAACACCCTCGCTGACCGGGTGCTGAACGAGGCGATCGACGCCGCCGTGCGGGCCGAGGGCCACGCGGTCGTGCTCAACCCCTCGCTGTCCTGATAGGGGGGCACCACCCCCTCCCCCCTAGGGCAAGGGCCACCCCGAGGCTTAGGGCCGATCTCTCCCCGCGTTTTTTTCCACACCACCCGGAGGAGCATGCACATGACGGACAGCGAGCCGCACGACGTGGCACACAGGGCAGGAAGCCGGCTGGCCGCCATCGCGCGGGCGATCGGGCAGGGAGACGACCGGGCAGTGCTCGAGCAGATCAACGAGGCGGGGGCCTCGTCCCGAGCCGAGCTCGCGTGGCTCTGCGCCGCGGCCGTCGCGATCTGGCGCGAGTGCGTACTGATCCAGGCCGGCGGCGACGGTGACCGGATGCGCCGCGCGATGACCGCGGGCGCGCCCGCCATCGAGGCTGACGCCGCGGCCCTCGGCGCCGAAGTCCTCGTGCACGAGATCCTCAACCGGGAGGGCTACGGCGATGTCTGAGATCGCGAGCGCCTACGTCTCCCTGATCCCCTCGTTCAAGGGGGGAGACAAGGGCATCTCCCGCGAGCTCGACGGCCCGATCAACAAGGCCGCCCAGGCTTCCGGGAAGTCGTCCGGCGGGGCGTACGGGAAGAGCTTCTCGACGTCGGTTGGCGGCGTGATGAAGGCGGCACTCGGCGCGGCCGTCATCGGCGGCGCTGCGGCGGCGGCGAAGGACTTCATCGGCTCGTCGATCGCGGAGGCGCGCGAGGCCCAGAAGGTCGGCGCGACCACTGAGCAGATCATCAAGACGACCGGCGGTGCGGCCAAGGTCACGGCCGACCAGGTCGGCGCTCTGGCGACGTCGATCTCGCTCAAGACGGGCATGGACGACGAGGCGATCCAGTCGGGCGCGAACCTGCTGCTGACCTTCAAGAACGTCAAGAACGAGGTCGGCGACGGAGCGAACATCTTCGACCGCGCGACGGCGGCCGCGGCGGACCTCTCGGCGGCCGGCTTCGGCGACCTGAACGGCGCGAGCAAGCAGCTCGGCAAGGCGCTCAACGACCCCGTCAAGGGCATGGCCGCGCTGTCGCGCTCGGGCGTGACGTTCACGCAGGCACAGAAGGACCAGGTCAAGGCGCTGATGGAGACGGGCGACGTCCTCGGTGCGCAGAAGATCATCCTCGACGAGGTCGAGGGTCAGGTCGGCGGCACGGCCGCGGCGTCCGCGACGGCGGCCGAGAAGATGTCCGTCGGCTGGGGCAACCTGCAGGAGACGATCGGAACGCTGCTCCTGCCCATCATCGACTCTCTGCAGGGCACCCTCACGTCCGTGTTCGCATGGGTCTCGGAGAACACGTGGGTGCTCGGCGCGTTCGCCGGCGGCGTCTCGGCGATCGCCCTCGCGATGGGCGTCGCCAAGATCGCGACCATCCAGTGGAGCGCAACCTTGCTCGCGAACCCGATCACATGGATCGTCGTCGGCATCGTCGCGCTGATCGCCGCGCTCGTGCTGCTCGTGAAGAACTGGGACTCGGTCGTCGCCTGGCTCAAGAAGGTCTGGGGCGGCATCGTCGACTGGCTCAAGGGCGTCTGGGACAAGATCGTCGCGGGCGTGCGCGCGGGCTGGGATGCCGTCGTCCGGTGGATCAAGGACGCCGCGGGCCGGGTCGTCGACTTCTTCATGAAGTGGACGCTGGTCGGGCAGATCGCCTCTCACTGGGACTCGATCCGGTCCGGCGCGACGTCGGCATGGAACGGCATCGCCGGCTGGATCAAGGGCGTCCCCGGCAAGATCCTCGACTTCTTCAAGCGCTGGACCATCGTCGGGCAGATCGCGTCCCACTGGACCCAGATCAAGACCGGCGTCGAGGACATCTGGGGCAAGATCCTGGACTTCTTCAAGGCTGTGCCGAGCAAGATCGGTGGCTTCTTCTCGGGCATCGGGTCGAACCTGACCTCGCCGTTCCGGTCCGCGTTCAACGCGATCGCCGGCTTCTGGAACCGCACGGTCGGGTCGCTGAGCTTCACGTTCCCCGACTGGGTGCCGGGCGTCGGCGGCAAGGGCTTCACGGTGCCGAAGATCCCGCTGCTCGCACAGGGCGGCGTGGTCACCTCTGCCACGGCGGCGATCCTCGGCGAGGGCTCCGAGCCCGAGGCGGTCCTGCCTCTGTCGCGGCTCGACGGGATGCTCGAGCGCGCTGCTGGCTCGGGAGCGTCGATGCCGCGCGAGCTCGTCGTCGTCGACTCCGATGGGGCTCTCATCGGCCGAATGCGGGTCGAGGCGGGCGGGGGGATGACCGGAGCGGTGCGCCCGATCGACGCGGGGGTGGTCGCATGGCCGCGAGCGTGACGGCCGACGAGGCTACGAACGACGTCGGGTGAGGGTGAGTCGCGTGTGATCCGCCTCTACCTGGTTCCCCGGACCGCTGGCCCACCACGCTTCCACGACCAACTCGTCCGCCTCTCGCCACGAGACGGGCACGGTGACGAGCGCGCCAGGCGCCAGAACGGCCAGCCCTGCTTCCTCGTGATGGTGCCCCACCTCGAAGTCCGGGCCGCCGCGGAACTCGAGGTGCCTTGCGACCGCATCTCCGGCATTCACGGCCGTGAGCTTGCCGTAGCGCCGGCCAGAGACATGGAGCCCGGG
Organism: Cellulomonas sp. A375-1; assembly: GCF_001040865.1. Taxonomy (NCBI): domain Bacteria; kingdom Bacillati; phylum Actinomycetota; class Actinomycetes; order Micrococcales; family Cellulomonadaceae; genus Cellulomonas; species Cellulomonas sp. A375-1. The sequence goes on from NZ_LFKW01000042.1 coordinate 41,046, forward strand.
CCGCTCGTCGAACTCCACCGAGAGGTGAAGGTCCACGATTGGCCGCTCCGCCTTGTGGCGCCGCCGCTCGACGAACCAGAGGACAATGGCGAGCACGCCCGTCACCGCGGCGACGAAGGCAAGGACCACGTTCCAGATGTCGATCACGCTCGTGCTCTCGATCACGCTCGTGCTCTCGGTCACGGACGCACTCCTCACACGCGGGGACGCACCGATCTTGTCGCTCAGACACCCAGCAGCGCTACATCGACTGCTGCATCGCCCCGCACTCTGACACGACCTGCTGGTGTGGCTCGGGCGACCCCGTTCGGCGAGTGCTGCTCGACCCGCGCGGCGGCTGCGAGCGCCACACCTCTGCTCCGCTCAGCGGTATCGTTCAAGGCTGGCCCACGACATGCCGATGTCGGTGGCATCCGAGAGGATCTTGTCAACCGGAACCAGAAGGGAGGGTTGCGAGTCGATGAAGTCACGCGACGAGAGCACGCCGACTGTGATCGCGGTGCCTCACGGCGTCGATCCTCGATGGCGCGAGAAGATCGAAGTCGCGAAGAAGGCGCGCGTGGTGGTGGCTGCCGCCCGAAAGGGAAAGCCCAGCAGCTTCCGGCCGGTTGCCGGCTTCCAGGGAACCAGGTGAAGTCCGGAGACGATGCGGACGCCGCATCGACTTATCCAAAGACGCCGCTTTTTCAGGCGCAGAATGCGGCACGCTACGACCGTCAGGACCAGATCAAGCGTTACGAAGAACTGACGGGATCGCGGTTGATCGTCATGATTGACCAGATCTTCGACTATAGCGTCACCCTAATCGAAGAACTCGTAATGGGCGGCGATCCAGAGCAGCCGATGCACCTGCTCCTCTCGAGCCCCGGCGGTGACGGGGAGGTCGCAGTTCGACTAGTGCGCGCAATGCAGGCGCGCTGCTCACGCCTGACGATCGTCGTGCCCGACATGGCGAAGTCGGCCGGGACGATCATGTGCCTAGGCGCCGATGAGCTGCTGATGGGGCCAGCGAGCGACTTGGGCCCGGTTGACCCACAGTTCCCAGTCAATGGCCGACTCGTTGGTGCGCGAGACATCGAGCAGGCGGTAGCGAGCGCCGAGGCGCGTGTGGCTGCTTCGCCCGACGCGTTTCCCTTGTACGCGGGCCTGCTCGCAGACGTCAACATGCTCATGGTCGAGCAGGCTCGGTCGGCAAAGGCTCGGAGCTACGACTTGATTCGAGAAGCGCTGGCTTGTGCAAGGCGGTCACCTGAGGAGTGCGACTCGCTCGCCGAGGCGTTAAGGGGTCCGCTCGTTGACGACGCTGTGTACCACGGCGCCTCGTTTGGCCCGGAGCGAGCCAAGGAACTCGGCCTGCCAGTGCGCGACGCAGAGCTCGACGGCGAAGCGTGGCGGTTGCTCTGGCTCCTCTGGACGCGGTACTTCCAGGTAGGCGCATGGCCAGCCGGCCCGAACGGAATCTACGAAGGTCGCTTCGCCTCTCAGTTCCTCCCGCGCCCCGCGTCCGGCGACTGACGGGCACGGCATCTGCAGGGGTCTCGACGGCACCCGTCGTGCGGCTAGGGCCGAAGGCTGGCCGCAAGCGGCCCCGAGCGCCCGCCGTGAGGTCCGCCCGTCACCGCCACCGCCTGTCCCGCCAGCCCCAGGCGGGCAGCGCCTGGACCCACGCATCGAGGTCGACCGCGCGCACGATAATGCGCCCGCCCCGGGCGCCGGCGCGATGGCTCGCCAGCACGCCGTCGTCGATAGCCTGACGGATGGTGCCTTCGGAGACCCCGGTCTTCTCGGCCGCCTTCTTCACGGTGCACGAGATGAACGAGAACACTGGCTGTTCGGTCACGCGGTCAACGATGGCGTCCAGGGGCCACTCGGCGCGAGGCCTGTTCGCGAGTCCGAGCCGGATCGCCTCGCGGTACCAGGGCTCGATCTCGGCGGAACGTACGAGCAGGCGTGAGCCCGGTCGGTCGAAGAAGTGCGGCGTCATGTCGATCTCGATGCGCCACCGGAGAAGGAGCCAGTCCATCCGGTAGCGGCGCACCGCCTGCGGCAGTGTGAGCGATACCCAGTCGAGCACCTCACGCTCGTAGTCGTCCACGTCGCGCGCGAGCTTCCGCTGCAGGTCGTCCGAGCGTGGGAACACAGAGCGCCTCCGGAACCTCGACATCACCTTCCGCGACGCCGCAGGACGCCGGTGGACGCGCCAGAACGGCCGCCTCCGGCGCCGTTTCGCGTGGCACGAGGGGCTGCCGACGTCCCGGCGCCGACGGGGCACGCCAGGCTGACGTAAGCCTGGCTGACGTCGCCGAGGGCGTCCCCCTGACGCAGGTGCTTAGCGTCGACTCCTGCCCTGACGCCGCGCGGCGGCGCGCGGCGCGATGCTCATGGGGTCGCGATAGGCGTTGTGCTGGCGGCGCTCGTGGGCCTCGATCTCGTCGAGCGGGAAGCGCCAGGTACCGCCGAGCTTCACGGCGGGGATCGCGCTCGCGGCGGCCTGGTCGCGCACCCACTTCGCGGGTCGCTTCCATCGCTCGGCCAAGTCCGTCACGGTGAGGTGTTGGGTCACGTGCCCCAGCCTGCCCCAGTCCGCAGAGAGTCCGCACGAGCACCACAACGCACCGTCACCTGCCATCACGTACCGTCGGTCATCTGCGCAGGTCAGACGCCGAAACCAGCACGTTCCGCAACTAGCCGTCACTAGCCGTCAGAACGCCGTGCGAAACCCGGCGTATCGGCTGACTCATCCGCCCTAACCGTTCAGGTGCGGTCATCCTCACAGGCCGCGAGCGGGACTTTGGTCCTGCGCGCGGGCTAGCGTGGCCGCGTGACCACGCCGACGTCCGGAGCGCCGCGCCTCGCGCGGGCCGCCGGACTGTCCGTGCTGGTCGTCGCGCTGGCGGCGCTCGCGCACGCGCTCGGCGGCGGGTCCGCACCCGCTCCCGGGCTCGTGCTGGCGCTCGTCGCGCTCTCGCTGCCTGTCACCGTGCTCGTCGCGGGCCGCCGGATCACGTGGCCGGCCGCGCTCGCGGTCCTGGCCGTGGGGCAGCTCGTGCTGCACCACGCGTTCGCCGTGGTCGGCTCATGCGGTGAGGTGGCGCCCGACGCGGGCGCGCACGCCCACCACGGGGCGACGGCGCACCTGACCGCGCAGGCGTGCGGCGGCGGTGCGGTCGCCGCTGACGCGCTCGTCGACGGCCGCAGCATGCTCGCGTGGCACGTCCTGGCGACCGTGCTCACCGCGCTCGCCGTCGCGGGCGCCGAGCGCGGGGCCGCCCACGTGGCCGCGGTGCTCGCGCCGCTCCTGCGGGTGCCCGCGGAGCTGGTCGCCCCCGTGCTCGTGCGCGTCCTGCCGCGCGACGACTCGTCCGCTCCCGTCGCCACGCTGCACCTGCGCGGCGCGCCCTCTCGCCGGGGTCCTCCGTCGGTGGCGCTCCCGCCCACCGGCACACCGCCGGCCTGACGGCCCGAGAGGGTCGTCGGCGTCGAGCGGTGCGTCGTCGTTCCCGCCGCCGACGCGGCACTCCCGTGAGGACCCCTCGCCATGACCCCATCCCTGCGCGCCCTCGCGCGTCCCCGATCCGTCCCCGCCGCACGTCCCAGCCGGGTGCGCCGCACCCTCGTCCTCGTCGCGCTCGGTGCGCTCGTGGCCCTACCCGCCGGGCCGGCGTCCGCGCACGTGCGCGTCGTGCCCGAGTCGACCGCCGCGGGCGGGTGGAGCGCGCTGACGTTCCGCGTGCCCACCGAGTCGGACACCGCGTCGACCGTCGCGTTGTCGGTCGAGCTGCCGTCGGACGTCCCGTTCCTGTCGGTGTCGACCCGGCCCGTCCCCGGCTGGACCGCGACGCTCGAGCGGGCGCCCTTGCCCGAGCCCGTGGACTTCTACGGCACCACGCTGACCGAGGCACCCGCGCGCGTGACCTGGACGGTCGATGACGCGCAGTCCGCCGTCGCGCCCGGGCAGTTCCAGGAGTTCGAGATCTCGGTCGGACCGCTCCCCGAGGACGCGGGCACGGTCGTCGTGCTCCCTGCCGAGCAGACGTACTCGGACGGCACGGTCGTGCGCTGGGCGGACGTCGCCTCGGGCGACGGCGAGCCCGAGCACCCCGCGCCCGTGCTCGTCGTGACGGAGGCCGAGGCCGAGGACGAGGCCGGGGCTGCCGCCCCTGTCGCGGCGCCGGCCGAGCCGGAGCGTCCGAGCGCGTCGGGTACGGTCGCTGCGACGAGCCGGCCCGACGGGCTCGCGCGTGCGCTCGGCGGAGCCGGGCTGCTGCTCGGCGCCGCGGCGGTCGTGATCGCGCTCGTCGGCCGCCGATCGACGACCGAGGGAAGGAAGTGACCGTGCGCATCGCGAGGCTTCTCGCCGGGCTGCTCGCCGCCGGATTGCTCGTCATCGGTGGGGGCACGGGCGCCCAGGCGCACGACGTGCTCGTGTCGAGCGACCCGCGACCCGGCTCCGTCGTGGAGCGGGCACCCGAGGCGATCACGCTGACGTTCTCGGCACCCGCGCTCGCGATGGGCACGAAGATCGTCGTGCGCACGCCCGACGGCCGTGACGCGGCCGACGGTGCCCCGGAGCTGGTCGACTCGACCATCCGCCAGCCCGTCGCGGGCTACCTGCCCGCGGGGGAGTACACCGTCGAGTGGCGCGCGACGTCCGCCGACGGGCACCCGGTGGACGGGACGTTCACGTTCTCGGCCGCGGGCGCGGTCGGCGAGCCCGAGCCCACGGCGACGCCGTCGCCCGACCCCGAGCCCGCCGCGGAGGCGACGACCGGTCAGCCGTCGCCGCAGGTCGATCCCACGCCGTCGGCGCTGCCGACCATCGACCCGGGCCCGCGCAGCGGCGGTCCGGCGACGTTCGTGATCGGCGGGCTGTTCGTCGTCCTCGCAGCAGGGGTGGTCGCGGTGCTCGTCTCGGCCCGACGCTCGCGCGGTCCGGGGGCCTGAGCCGACACGTCCCGCGTCCCCTCGTCGGGCGGGCGCGGGACGTGCAGCCAGGCCACCAGTACCACCGAGATCAGCATGAGCAGGAACCAGGCCACGAGCTTGTGCACCGAGACGAGGTGCCAGCCCGCGGCCTGCGCCGGGTAGAGCCAGGCGCCCGCGAGCGTCCCGAGGTTCTCGGCGATCCAGATCACGCCCGAGACGAGCACGAACGCCACGAGCACCGGCATGCGCCGCACGCGCGTGAGCACCCGGAAGTGCATGACGCACCGCCCGTACAGGACGACCACCGCGGCGACCAGGAGCCAGCGCGCGTCCCACCACCAGTGGTGCGTGAAGAAGTTCGCGTAGATGGCGCCGGCGAGCAGCGCGGTGAGCCAGCGCCGGGGGTAGCGGTCGAACCGCAGGTCGAAGATCCGCATGACGCGCGCCAGGTACGAGCCCACGGCGCCGTACATGAAGCCCGAGAACAATGGCACCGCGCCGATCGCGAGCACACCGCCGGACGCGTACGACCACGATCCGGCGTCGGTCTTGAAGACCTCCATCGCGGTCCCGACGACGTGGAACAGCAGGATGACGCGCATCTCGCGGGCCGTCTCGAGCCGGGTCGCGAGCATGAGCACCTGGATCGCGACCGCGACGAGCGTCAGGGCGTCGTTGCGGGCCAGCGGCGCGTCGGCGGGGTACCAGAGGCGGGTCGCGAGGATCGCCGCGAGCAGGAGCGCACCGAACAGGCACGCCCACGCCTGCTTGAGCGTGAAGACCACGAGCTCGACGAGCCAGGCCCGCGGCCCGTCCGTCGGCAGCCGGTCGAGCCGCCGGTGCGCCCAGGCGTCGATCCGCTGCTCGACGGACGTCATCCCGCGCTCGACGGCCGAGCGTGCCTGCGTCAGTGGCCGGGCCAGCCGGTGGGCGAGGAGCACAGGCTCAGCCCAGCACGGCGGCGCCACCGGCGGGCTCGGTTCGTGTGGAGGTTGTGGGCGAGTGGCGCGCAGGTGTCGGGCGTCATGGCTGGTCCGCGCCCGTGCGGCGGCCGCAGCCCAGCGGGGATCAGCGCGACGGGGTCAGCGGGGCGCTGTGGGTCGCCCGGGCCGACGGAGGACGAGCTCGCGCTGCTGCTCGTGCGCCGCTCGCTGCGCGGGTGCGGCGAGGCGCGCGTCGTCGGTGTCCTCGCCGCGCGCGAGCGCCGAGAGGTAGGCCCGGTCGGCCGCGACGCGCTCGGCGAGGTCGGCGCCCCCGGTCCCGTGACCCGGGACGACGATGCCCGCACCGCACGACGCGAACGCGTCCAGGGCGGCCAGGTGGTCGCCCACGGGATCGGCCGCGTGGTCGTCGAGCAGCGGGATCTCGAGGTCGCTGAGCATGTCGCCCGCGACGAGCACCCCCGTCTCGGGCAGCAGCAGCGCGCTGTGGCCGGGTGCGTGCGCGCGGTGTGACAGGACCAGGGTGCGGGGGCCGGGCCAGCCGGTCGCCTCGTGGTCGAGGACGCGCCAGGCACCGGTCGGCGCGGCTCCTGGCGTCTCGGGGCGCAGCGCCGCGGGCCGGGGCAGGGGCGCGATGGGCGCCGGCCGGTCGTCCGGGCGGTCGCGCAGCGCGCGGGCGAGCTCGTCGTCGGCGTCGCGCTGAGCGGCGAGGCGAGCCACGGTCACGTCGTCGATGCCCTCGCCGGACCACGTGGCCCAGCGGGGGACACCGGACAGCCCGGCGCCGTCGAGGACGTGGTCCCAGTGGGCGTGCGTCGACCAGACGGCGACGGCGCGCCATCCCCGCGCCCGCAGGGCGGCCCCGAGTCCTGCGACGTCGCGCGCGGTCACGGCGGGATCGACGACGAGGCACGCGCCGTCGTCACCGACCACGATCGTGCTCGTCGTCGTGTACACCTCGCTCGTGGCGACATGTACGCCGGGCGCGACCTCGACGAGCACGCGCGCGTCGGGCGATCCGGCGGTGGTCAGTGGTCCGCCGCGAGCGCCGCAGCGCCCACGATGCCCGCCGCGTTGAGGAGCTCTGCCGGGACGATCTTCGTCCGCAGGTCGAGCAGGGGCAGGAACTTCTCGTGGTGCTTGCTGACGCCGCCGCCGACCACGATGAGGTCCGGCCAGAACAGGTTCTCCACCACGGAGAAGTAGCGCTGCAGGCGCTGCGCCCACTGCTCGAAGTCGAGGCCGTCGCGGTCGCGGGCCGCGTCCGACGCGCGGGTCTCGGCGTCGTAGCCGTCGATCTCCAGGTGCCCGAGCTCGGTGTTCGGGACCAGCCGGCCGTCGACCACCAGCGCGGAACCGATCCCCGTGCCCAGCGTGACGACGAGCACCACACCCTCGACGCCCTTCGCCGCGCCGTACCGGGCCTCGGCGAAACCCGCGGCGTCGGCGTCGTTGACCGCCACGACCGACCGGCCGGTGGCCTTCGAGAACAGCCGTTGCGCGTCCGTGCCGATCCACGAGTCGTCCACGTTCGCCGCCGACTGCGCGACGCCGTGCAGCATGACCGCGGGGAACGTGATGCCGATCGGCACCTTCTTGTCGAGGTCGAACGAGTCGACGATCTCGCCGACCGTCGCGGCCACCGCGTCCGGGGTCGCGGGCTGCGGCGTGGGGATGCGCAGCCGGTCGTCGGCGAACTCACCCTTCGCCAGGTCCACGGGGGCGCCCTTGACGCCGCTGCCGCCGATGTCGATGCCGAACGCGAGGTGGTGGTGGCTCATGGCAGTGTCAGGATCTCCGCTCCGTCATCGGTGACCAGCAAGGTGTGCTCGAACTGCGCCGAGCGGCGACCGTCGGCCGTCAGGACCGTCCAGTCGTCGTCCCACATGACCCAGTCCGGGGTCCCGAGGTTGAGCATGGGCTCGATCGTGAACACCATGCCGGGCTCGATGACCGTGTCGTACTGCGGCGCCGCGTCGTAGTGCGGGACCACGAGACCCGTGTGGAACGCGGGTCCCACGCCGTGCCCGGTGTAGTCGCGCACCACGCCATACCCGAATCGTGCGGCGTACTTCTCGATCACGCGACCGATGACGTTGATCTCGCGGCCCGGCTTGACGGCCTTGATCGCGCGGTCGAGCGACTCCCGGGTCCGTTCGACGAGCAGCCGCGACTCCTCGTCGACGTCCCCGGCGAGAAACGTCGCGTTGTTGTCGCCGTGCACCCCGCCGATGTACGCGGTGATGTCGACGTTCACGATGTCGCCGTCCTCGATCACGGTCGAGTCCGGGATCCCGTGGCAGATCACCTCGTTGAGGCTCGTGCACAGCGACTTCGGGAAGCCGCGGTAGCCGAGCGTCGAGGGGTACGCGCCGTGGTCGAGCAGGAACTCGTGCCCGATGCGGTCGAGCTCGTCGGTCGTGGCGCCGGGGCGCACGTGCGCGCCGACCTCGGCGAGCGCCTGCGCTGCGAGGCGGGCCGCGACGCGCACCGCCGCGATCGTCTCGTCGTCCAGGACGTCCGGCCCGGTGTAGCGCTGCGGTCCCGGCTTGTCGACGTACTCGGGACGGGCGATGGTGGACGGGACGGCACGCCGTGGACTGATCGTGCCGGGGACGAGCATGGAGCGGACGGGCGACATGCCTGGCAGTCTACGGAGCGCGCGCACGCCCACGCGGAGTGCGCGCTGGTCGGACGAGTCGGTCGCACGAGGGAGGCAGCGGTGGGCGAGGACACGCGGGAGTACTGGTACAACACCGAGACCGGGCAGGTCGAGGAGGGGCGCCGCAGCGACTGGAGCAAGGTCATGGGCCCGTACCCGTCGCGCGAGGCGGCGAGTCACGCGCTCGAGCAGGCACGCGCGCGGTCGGCGGCCTGGGACGCGCAGGACGAGGCCGAGCGCTGACCCCACGCGCGCGGCCGGCGCCCGAGGGCTCACCGGCTCACTGCAGGAAGCTGTGCTCCGCGTCCGGGAACGTGCCGTCGCGGACCTCGTCGACGTAGGCGGTCGCGGCGGCCCGGAGCGCGGCCCCGACCTCGCCGAACCGCCTGGCGAACCGCGGCGACCAGTCGCCCATGCCCGCCATGTCGACCCAGACGAGCACCTGGCCGTCGCACTCGGCGCCCGCGCCGATGCCGATCGTCGGGATGGCGACGATCTCGGTGATGCGCGCCGAGACCGGCGCCGGGACCATCTCGAGCACCACGGCGACGGCGCCCGCCTCGGCGACCGCGAGCGCGTCCTCGGACAGCGCCTCCGCGGCCGTGTCGCCGCGGCCCTGGACCCGGGGCCCGCCCAGCAGGTTCTCCGACTGCGGCGTGTAGCCCAGGTGCCCGACGACCGGGATGCCCGCGGCCGTGACCGCGCGGATCTGCGCCGCCGAGCGCTTGCCGCCCTCGAACTTCACCGCGTCCGCGCCGGTCGTCTTCATGACGCGCACCGCCGTCTCGAGCGCCTGCTGCGGTCCGGACTCGTACGAGCCGAACGGCAGGTCGACGACGACGAACGCGCGCCGGGCGGCGCCCGCGACCGCACGCGCCGCGGGGATCATGTCGTCCACGGTCACGGGCAGCGTCGTCGTGTGACCGTGCATGGTGTTCCCGATCGAGTCGCCGACCAGCAGCATGTCGACACCCGCCTCGTCGAAGATCCGGGCGGTCACCGCGTCGTAGGCCGTGAGCATCGTGAGCCGGCGCCCGGCCTCCTTCGCCTCGCGCAGGTGGTGGACGCGCACGCGCTTGGGTGTCTCGGTCATCGTCACTCCGTTCGGTGCTGCGGGGTAGGTCCTGCGGGATGGGTCTGCGGGGTGGGCCTGCGGATCGGCCGCACGGAGGCCCGTGGGCTCAGGGCTCGCGCCAGCGTGACGTCACCGGCAGCCGTCGGTCACGACCGAACGCCAGCGCCGTGACCTTGGGGCCCAGGGGGTACTGCCGCCGCTTCCACTCCGCGCGGTCGACCAGCTGCAGCACCCGGTCGACGACGTGCTCGTCGAACCCGCGGGCGAGGAGCTCGGCGCGACCCTCGGCGTGCTCCACGTAGGCGTCGAGCACCTCGTCGAGCAGGTCGTAGGGCGGCAGCGAGTCCTGGTCGGTCTGGCCGGGCCGCAGCTCGGCGCTGGGCGGCTTGGTGATCGACGACTCCGGGATCGGCGGGATGTCGCCCCGGTCGACCGCGTGGTTGTTGCGCCAGCGCGCGAGCGCCCACACGCGCGACTTGTCGACGTCCTTGAGCGGGGCGTACCCGCCGATGCTGCCCGCGTCGTAGATGGTGGCGTAGCCGGTCGCGAGCTCGGACTTGTTGCCCGGCGCGATCACCAGGTGACCCTCGCGGTTCGAGATCGCCATGAGGATCACGCCGCGCACGCGCGCCTGCAGGTTCTCCTCGGCGACGCCGTCGAGCGCGAGCTGGCCCTGGAACGCGTCGACGACCGGCGCGATCGGCTGCACGCGGTAGTCCGCCCCGATGCGCCGGGCGAGGTCCTGCGCGTCGTCCTTGGAGTGCTCGGACGAGAACGCCGAGGGCATCGAGACGCCCACGACGTTCTCGCCGCCGATCGCGTCCGCCGCGATCACCGCGGTGAGCGCCGAGTCGATCCCGCCCGAGACCCCGAGCAGAACCGACCGGAAACCATTCTTGCGCACGTACCCGGACAGCCCGAGCACGACCGCGCGGTACGTCTCCTCGTCGGCGTGGAGCGCGGGGACCTGCGGACCCGGGAGGGACGGCTCGCCCTCGTCGGCGAGGTCCCACAGCAGCAGGTGCTCGACGAACTGCGGCGCGGTCGCCAGGGGGGTGCCGTCGCGGTCGACGACGAACGAGCCCCCGTCGAACACGAGGTCGTCCTGCCCGCCGACGAGGTTGACGTACAGCACCGGTGCGTCGACCTGCTCGGCCCGTCGCGCGGCGAGCTCGGCCCGCACGTGGCCCTTGCCCTCCTCGAACGGCGAGCCGTTGAGCACGACGAGCGCCGCGACCTCGTTCTCGTCCATGAGCGAGACGGGCCCGCCGTCCTGCCAGATGTCCTCGCAGATCACGACGCCGATGCGGCGACCGGCCACGTCGATCACGCAGATCTCGTCGCCGGGGGAGAAGATCCGGTACTCGTCGAACACGCCGTAGTTGGGCAGGTGGTGCTTGGAGTAGCGCGTCTCGACGCGGCCGCCGCGCAGCAGCACGGCGTCGTTGGTCGGCCGGACGGCGTCGGACGCCTCGGGGCGTCCCGCGACCACGTCGCCGACGAGCTCGGAGTCCGGCAGCGGCGCCGTCGGTGTGCCCGGTTCGACGAGCCCTTCGGGCCCCGCGCCGTCCGCCGGCCCGTCGTCGGCCTGCCGGTCCCTCCGCAGCCGGCGCGCCGCGCGCTCCCCGACGGACCCGACGAGCACGGCGACGTCACCCAGGCCCGCCTCGTCGAGGTCGACCGCGAGCCGCTCGAGCGTCGCCTGCGCGGCGCGCCGGAACGACGCACGCAGCGCGAGGTCCTCGATCGGGTAGCCCGTGAGGGTCATCTCCGGGAACACGACGAGCTGCGCACCCTCGTCGGCGGCTCTGCGCGTCCACTCCAGCACGAGGCGCGCGTTGCCCTCGAGGTCCCCGACACACGTGTCGACCTGCGCCGCTGCCACTCTCACCCGACCCACGCCCCCGACCCTACCGACCTCGCTCCACCCCGACCGCACTCCACCCCGACCGCACTCCACCCTCACCGCACTCCACCCCCATCGCACTCCACCCCCACCGCCACGGCGTGCCTCCCACCCGCGCCCGACACCGCCCGCGTCGTGCCACGCGCTCGACACCTCCGACGCCCACCGCCGTCGCGCACCTCCCACCACCCCACCCCGTCGGCCGGCACCCGCGCCGCCCCACCGGACCTCATGCGCTTCGCCGCCGTGCCGCCCCGCCGACCCGCGCCCGCGTCTCGAGGGTCGATGCAGCGATGAATGCAGCGACGAAGAGCGCACTCTGCGCGCTTCCTGCATTCATCGCTGCACCGTCGGACGGCGGTGAGGACTTGCGACCGGTTCGGTGCGCGGACAGCGCGGCGTGGGCCGTTGATGGGCGGGCGAACGGCCGCGCGGGCGGCGCGAGCAGGGCGTGGCCGGGCGGGTCGTGGGCGCGGTCAGCGGACGGGGCGGGGGGTTGCTCGGGCGGCCGTACGGGGACGTGTCCGGAGTGACAGGTACGTGCGCTCGAGACGCGCGAGGACGTCGTCCGGACTGACGCGGATCTCGCGGGGTGTCAACGCGATGCGGATCACTCCTGCCTCGGCGAGTGCGCTGTCGGCGCGAACCGTCTGCGTCCACGCGTCACCGTTCGCGTGGTACGCGTGCGAGTGCACCTGGACGGCCAGCCCGACGTCGTCGAACCACAGGTCGGGGGTCGGCAGCCGGACGCCGTCGGGCCCGACGAGCTCGGGGTTGAGCAGGGGAGTCGGCAGCACCGCGCTCCGGCGGACGAGCCGGACCAGGTCGTGCTCGGCGACGGACCAGGCGCCCGTCGCAGCCGCTGCGATGCCCGCCCGCAACGTCGCCGAGCGCTGGCGTGGGCCGGCGTAGAGCTCGTCGTGCAGCAGCGTGAGCGTCGTCGCCCGGCGCTGCACCGCCTCGATGACGAGGGCCTCGGCGAACCGTGCGTCGGTGCTCGCCCGGCATGCGTCGGCGACCGCGCGGGCGGGCAGAGCGACCGGCAGCGGTCCGAGCTGACGCCGTGCGTGCGGCATGCGGTGCGTGCGGGACACGCGGACGAACGCCGCGCGCCGCGGGGCGCGGCGAGCCGGGACGAGCAGGTCGACGACCTCGGGCGTCCCGGCGTTGGTGAGACCGTGCAGCCGTGCGCCCGCGATGCCGGTGATGACGGCGTCCGGTCCGGCCATGAGCGTCGCGGCGAGGTACCTCGCGTGCTCGTCGAGCGGCGCGCGGGAGAGTCGCACCACGCCGGGAAGCACCGCGCGCCACTGGCTGACGAGCCGACCTCGGACCATCGCGTCGCTGACCCCGGCTGCGCGCAGCTGGGCGCGTGTGAGCATGCCTTCCTGCACGTCAGCCAGTGCGAGCAGTGGCTCGCCGATCGATGTCCTGACCACACCGCATCTCACCGCGTGTCCCCGCACGATCGTCGCGACGACCGCCCCACCTGTGGACGCGCCACCCCGCCCCGAGCGCTGAGGTCGGCTCGCCCCGCTCCGCACGCTGAGATCGGCTCGCCCTGCCCAGCCCCGGCCGGCGGCCACCCGCTCACGCTGAGCTCCGACGCCGCGACGCCGCCCCCTTCCGCCCGTCGTTGCAGTGATGAATGCAGGGTGGGTGGTGGTCGAGCGCATGAAGCCTGCACTCATCCATGCACCCACGCAGCGATGGCAGGTGGGTAGGGGGGCGGGGTGGGGGTGGTGGCGCTCGGGGGGTGCGGCGGGGTGTCGTTGCGCTGGACGGGAGCGTGGGTGGGGGGTGCAAGGCGGGGTCGGGGGTGGGCGGCTCGGAGCGGGGCGCGCCGGTGGGTGGGATGGGCACGTGTGCAGGGGGTGGGATCAGGCAGGATGGGCGGCATGGACAGGCAGCAGGAGTTCGTGCTCCGTACGGTCGAGGAGCGGGACATCCGCTTCATCCGTCTCTGGTTCACCGACGTGCTCGGGATCCTGAAGTCGGTGGCGGTCGCTCCCGCCGAGCTCGAGGCCGCGTTCTCCGAGGGCATCGGGTTCGACGGCAGCGCCATCGAGGGCCTGACGCGCGTGTACGAGGCCGACATGATCGCCCGCCCCGACCCGTCCACGTTCCAGGTGCTGCCGTGGCGTGGCGAGCGGCACGGGACCGCGCGCATGTTCTGCGACCTGCTGACGCCCGAGGGCGAGCCGAGCCTTGCCGACTCGCGCAACGTGCTCAAGCGCGCGCTGAGCCGCGCGAGCGACAAGGGGTTCACGTTCTACACGCACCCCGAGGTCGAGTTCTACCTGTTCGACGCGCCCGCAGACCCGAGCCTGCCGCTCGTCCCGGTCGACCAGGGCGGCTACTTCGACCACGTGCCGCGCGGCACCGCGCACGACTTCCGGCGTGCCGCCATCACGATGCTCGAGTCCATGGGCATCTCGGTGGAGTTCTCGCACCACGAGGCCGGCCCGGGACAGAACGAGATCGACCTGCGCTACGCCGACGCGCTGACGACCGCGGACAACATCATGACGTTCCGCCAGGTCGTCAAGGAGGTCGCGCTCGAGCAGGGCGTGTTCGCGAGCTTCATGCCCAAGCCGCTGGCCGACCAGCCCGGCTCCGGCATGCACACGCACCTGTCGCTGTTCGAGGGCGACCGCAACGCGTTCCACGAGCCGGGTGCGCACCTCGAGCAGTCGAAGGTCGCGCGCCACTTCATCGCGGGACTGCTCAAGCACGCCGCGGAGATCACCGCCGTGACCAACCAGTTCGTGAACTCCTACAAGCGCCTGTGGGGCGGCGCCGAGGCGCCGAGCTACATCTGCTGGGGTCACAACAACCGCTCCGCGCTCGTCCGGATCCCGATGTACAAGCCGGGCAAGGGCAACTCGAGCCGCGTCGAGTACCGCGCGGTCGACAGCGCGACCAACCCGTACCTCGCGTTCGCCGTCCTGCTCGCGGCCGGCCTCAAGGGCATCGAGGAGGGGTACGAGATGCCCGAGGGTGCCGACGACGACGTGTGGGAGCTCACCGACGCCGAGCGTCGGGCGCTGGGCATCGAGCCGCTGCCGCAGTCGCTCGACCAGGCGATCGCGGTGATGGAGAAGTCGGAGCTCGTGGCCGAGACCCTCGGTGAGCACGTGTTCGACTTCTTCCTGCGCAACAAGCGTCGCGAGTGGGACGAGTACCGCGCGCAGGTCACGCCGTACGAACTGAAGCGGTTCCTGCCGGTCCTGTGAACCGATGAGCGAACGTCCCGAGCGCGGAGCGTCGCTCGCCGCACGCCTGACGCGCGCGGGCGTCGACGACGTCCCGCGGGCAGAGCGGCTGCTCGCGGACGCGGCGCTGCTCGAGGTGCTGCCCGACGCGGCGGAGGTCCTCGTCGGGCCCCTGGCCGACGTCGCCGACCCCGATGCGGCGCTGCTCGCGCTCGCCAAGCTCGCGGGAGCGGTCCGGGACGACGCCGGGCTGAGCGCGCTGCTCACGCAGACCCTCACGCACGACGACGAGCCGCGGCACCGCCTGCTCGCCGTGCTCGGCGCGTCGGTCGCGCTCGGCGACACGCTCGGCGCGCACCCGGCCAACCTGCGGCTGGTCGCCGACCCGACCCCCGGGACGGGTGTGCCGGCGGCGGAGGTCCGCGCCGAGCTGCTGCGCGCCGTGGGTGCCGACCCGACGCACGACGTGCCGGTCGCGACGGTCGTCGGGACGGACGGCATCGACGCGATGCGCCGGGCGTACCGGTCGCGGCTGCTGCGGATCACGGCGACCGACCTGACGGTGCCCGACCCCCTCAACCGCATGCCGGGCGTCGCGGCCGCGCTCGCAGACCTGGCCGCTGCGGCGCTCGAGTCGGCGCTCGCGCTGGCCCGGGCGGACCTGCCCGACCACGGCGCGGGCGTGCGGCTCGCGGTGATCGGGATGGGCAAGGCCGGCGGCCGTGAGCTCAACTACGTGTCCGACGTGGACGTCATCTACGTGTGCGAGCCCGCCGAGGGCTCGGGCCTGAGCGAGGCGGACGCGCTCGCGGCGGGCACCCGGCTGGCCTCAGGGCTGGCCCGGGCCTGCTCGACGCCCGCGGGCGAGCCTGCGCTGTGGCCGGTCGATGCGGCGCTGCGGCCCGAGGGCAAGGACGGGCCGCTGGTCCGCACGCTCGCGAGCCACCGCGCGTACTACGAGCGCTGGGCCAAGACGTGGGAGTTCCAGGCGCTGCTCAAGGCTCGCCCGCTCGCGGGAGACGTCGCCCTGGGACGCGCGTACGTCGAGATGACGCAGCCGTTCGTGTGGTCGGCGGTGCAGCGCGAGCACTTCGTCGAGGACTCGCAGGCGATGCGCCGACGCGTCGAGGGGAACATCCCCGCCGCGGAGGCCGACCGTCAGCTCAAGCTGGGCGTCGGAGGGCTGCGGGACGTCGAGTTCACGGTCCAGCTGCTGCAGCTCGTGCACGGCCGGTCCGACGAGGCCATCCGCAGCGGCAGCACGCTCACGGCCCTCGCGGCGCTTGCGGCCGACGGGTACGTGGGCCGCGACCACGCGGCCCGGCTCGCGGTCTGCTACCGGTTCCTGCGGCTGCTCGAGCACCGCATCCAGCTGCACCGGCTGCAGCGCACCCACCTGCTGCCGACGGGTGAGGCGGACCTGCGGCGGCTCGCGCGCTCGGTCGGGATGCGCGCCGAAGGCGCCGAGGGACTGCTCGAGCGCTGGCGCCAGGTGCGGCGCGACGTGCGCCACCTGCACGAGGAGCTGTTCTACCGGCCACTGCTGCCCGCGACGGCGCGGCTGTCCGACGAGGAGGCGAGCCTGGCTCCCGAGGCCGCGCGCGCCCGGCTCGCGGCGATCGGCTACCGCGACCCGGCCGGTGCGGCCCGGCACATCGCCGCGCTCACCGAGGGGGTCTCGCGGCGCGCGTCGATCCAGCGCCAGCTGCTGCCGGTCATGCTCGGCTGGTTCGCCGAGGGCCCGGACCCCGACGGCGGCCTGCTCGCGTTCCGACGCCTGTCCGAGCAGCTGGGTACGACGCACTGGTACCTCAAGCTCCTGCGGGACTCGGGCACGGCCGCGCAGCGCCTCGCGCACGCGGTGTCGACGTCGCGCTACGTGGCCGACGCGCTCACCCGCTCGCCCGAGTCGGTGACCTGGCTCGCGGGCGACGACGAGCTCGAGCCCCGCGGTCGTGAGCGCCTGGCCGCCGAGGTCGACGCGGCGCTGACGCGTGCGCACGAGCCCGTGCCGGCGGTCACGTTCCTGCGTGGGCTGCGTCGTCGTGAGCTCGCGCGCACAGCGGTCGCGGACGTCCTGGGAGTCGTGACGGGCGCGCGGGCGGCCCAGAGCGTGACCGCCGCGGCCGACGTCGTCCTCGCGGGGGCGCTGCGCGTCGCGGAGGCCGAGACCCGCCAGGCGCGGGGCCTCGACCGGAACCCGACGCGCATGCTCGTCGTCGCGATGGGCCGGTTGGGCGGGCGCGAGATGGGGTATGCGTCGGACGCCGACGTGCTGTTCGTGCACGATCCCGAGCCGGGCGCGGACTCGCGCGCGGCACAGGAGTTCGCGGTCGCGGTGGCAACCGCCCTGCGCCAGCTCCTGGGCGCGCTCGGTCCCGAGCCCGCCCTCGCGGTCGACGCCGACCTGCGCCCGGAGGGCCGCAACGGCCCCCTCGCGCGGTCGTTCGACGCGTACGCGGAGTACTACGAGCGCTGGTCGTCGCCGTGGGAGAGCCAGGCGTTGCTGCGTGCGCGGCCCGTGGCCGGTGACGCCGAGCTCGGGGAGGGCTTCGTCGCGCTCGTCGACCCGTTGCGCTACCCCGAGGGCGGACTGGACGCGAGCACGCTGCGCGAGGTCCGGCGCATCAAGGCGCGCGTCGAGGCGGAGCGACTGCCCCGCGGCCAGGACCCCGCGCGGCACCTCAAGCTCGGCCGGGGCGGGATCGCGGACGTCGAGTGGACCGCCCAGCTCCTGCAGCTGCAGCACGCCCACGAGGTGGCGGGGCTGCGCACGACGAGCACGCTCGACGCGCTCGCCGCGGCGTGCGGTGCGGGCCTGCTCGAGGCGGACGACCTGACCGCCCTGGTCCAGGCCTGGGAGCTCGCGTCGCGCTTGCGCGACGCCAACGTGCTGTGGACCGGCCGTGCGGAGGGCGCACACGCCGACGCCCTGCCGCACGACCACCACGCGCTCGGCGGGCTCGCGCGCGTCATCGGGTACCCGTCGGGTTCCGGTGGCGAGCTCGAGCAGACGTACCTGCGCACCGCCCGGCGCGCCCGAGCGGTGGTCGAGCGCGTCTTCTACGGCTGACGGGTACGCGCCCCGACGAGCGCGAGCTCGGCGGCGGTGCCACGGTGGTGCCCTTGATGCACTGACTCAGCCCGCGGCCGCACGAGTATCTACGGCGCCGTTCGTGCGCTCCTTCGTGTCGTCCGTGGTGGTCCGAGCGTGGGGGGACGCTGTGACGACGAGGTCCGGCGAGAACGTGACGACGCCCGTGCCCGCACCGCCCGGGTCCGGCCGGGCGTGACGGGCGGCGGGCGATGGGCGACCATGGGACGGAGCGCGCGGCTCAGCCGCGGACGGGCGTGCAGGAGCCCGGCGCACGCGTGACGTTGCTCGGCGACTTCCGCCTGCAGGTGGCCGGGAGGTCGGTCGAGCTCGGCGGGTCGTGCCGGCGGGTCGTCGCCCTGGTGTGCCTGCGCGGAGCGGTGCCCCGGGCACGTGCGGCGGGCACGCTGTGGCCGTCGGTCGCGGACCAGCGCGCGGGGGCGAACCTGCGCACGGCACTGTGGCGGGTGGGCCTCGTGGCGCCGTTCGTGCTGCGGGTCGACCGCGGCTGGGTCGAGCTGGGACCCGCGGTCACGGTGGACGTGCAGGACCTCACGCAGCGGGCGCTGGCCGTCGACGAGCCCGACGACGAGGTCACGTCGCTGTCGCGGCTCGCGGACGCCGACCTGCTCCCGGACTGGGACGACGAGTGGGTCGCGGAGGACCGTGAGCGCGTGCGACAGCTGCGGCTGCACCTGCTCGAGGCCGTGGCCCGCCGGCTCGCGTCCGAGAGCAGGTTCGCGGCGGCGGTGAACCTCGCGCTGACGGCGCTGCGCGCCGACCCGTTGCGCGAGAGCGCGCACCGCACCGTGATCGCGGTGCACCTCGCGGAGGGCAACCTGGCCGAGGCCCGCCGCGCGTTCGCCGCGTGCCGTCAGCTGCTGCGCCGCGAGCTCGGAGTCGAGCCGTCGGCCGCAACCGCGGCGCTCGTCGCGCGCCTCGTGCCCGACCGTGCGCTCAGCTCAGCGTGAAGTCGCAGGTGAGTGTCTGGGACGAACCGCCGTCACCGACCTGCACCGACAGCGTGTAGGTCCCTGTGGTCGCGGTGTCGGCGAACTGCACGCGGAACGCCGAGCCGGTCGCCCCGAGGAAGGCTGCGGCGTCGGGTGCGTCCGCGCGGGAGACCGGGTCGGCCGTGCCCGAGGGCGGTGCGGCGCCGTTGATCGAGGTGATCGCCGGGGGAGTCGTGACCGGCGCCGGGACCAGGAGGAAGGCCTCGGTGCCGCGCGCGAGGGTCGTGAGCTCGGTGGCCTCCCGACGGGCAGCGTCGCGCAGCGGGAGCGTCGCGACGACCTCGACGGTCAGGGTCCGCACGGGCACGTGCAGGTCGCGCGACAGGTGCATGCCGGCGAGGGCCAGCCCACCCTGGTAGTGCCCGTCGGTCGCGGCGTGCAGACGGCTGACCTCGACCGGGACGGGCGTCGTGGTGGCGGAGCGGGCCGTGAGCCGCGCGGCCGTGTCGATCACCAGCGCACCCGTGGGCTCGAGCGCGGTGACCTGGTGGATCCGCGGCACCGCCGGGGCGATCACGAGGTCGACCGACTGGAACGGCACGAGGGTCAGGTGGTCGCTCGTGCCGGGTGCGGACGCGTCCAGCGTCTGGCCGGCACCGGTCACCGTGACGTCGTCGACCCGCACGTCGAACCACAGGGGCTGGCGCCCAGCCGCGACCGCGTCGACCGACTGCTGGGCGCCGCCGATCCCGTTCCGGGTCGTCACGCGGTGGGTTCCTGGGCGCGTGAACGCCGCGTAGACCGCCTGGTTGCGCTCGATGCGCGCGCCGGCGGGCACCGTGCCCAGGTCGGAGGCCCGGAAGCCGAGCGGGTCGGGCGTTCCCGCCGCCGGGTCCGTCACGGCGATCGCGCGAGGGTCGGGGTCGCGCTCGGTGAGGTCGCTCGCGACGAACGTGCCCGGGTCGGTGACGGTCGGGTCGGGGACGGTCGTGCCGTTCGGCGCGGCGGACGTGCCGACGGCGGCTCCGTTCGGCATGAGCCGCAGGTCGCGCGTGAGGTGGACCCCCGGCGCGTCGAGGCGTCCGTCCTCGACGAAGGACGTGCTGGAGGACTCGGGCCAGTAGCGGTACCGCATGACGTCGCCGACGACGGCGTGGGCGGTGGTGAGCCCGTCGTGCGTGACGTCGCCCGTCAGACGCCCGAGCGGGGAGTACACGTCACCGGACTCGCTCGAGGCCTCCTGCTCGATCTGCGACTTGTGGGCGTTGGCGTCACCCGGGAACATCCGGTCCCACCACAGGTGGCCGAACGGCAGGAGCGAGAAGTTCTGCGTGCCGAGCAGCCAGCGCATCACGCGCAGCAGCCAGCGCGTCCAGTCGCCGGGCGCCACGGCGGGCTCGACCTGCCCGTACGGGTCGAACAGCCACTTCATCCAGCCCATGCCCATCTCGACCATCGCCGAGGAGTCGGCGTTGCCGAGCGGGTCGCTCGCGCCCACGCGTGCGACGCGGACCGACAGCTCGTCGCCCGTGACGGGCACGGCGGTGGACAGCTCGACGCGCCCGCCGCTCACCGCGAGCACGTCCGTCCGGAACGGCCGCCCGGCGCGGTAGCGGACGACCACGCGGTCCTCCGGCGACAGGCCGTGCCCGCTGCCGAGGTCGATCGCGAAGTGGTTCGCGGCGTCGATCGTCCCCGCCTTGTACGAGTACCAGTCGAACGCGCTCTCCGGCTCGTGCGAGTCGTAGCCGCCCACCCGGACGTCGCCGGTGAAGGCGACGGCCTCGGTGAGGGTGAGGGTCGTGCCGTCCTTGGTCGCGGACCGGATCACGGTGTCCTCGCCGCGCCGGATCGTGACGCGGCCCGTCGCCGGGAGCTTCTCGGCGTCGGCGGCCTGCGCGAGCGTGAGCGTCGTCCCGCCCGCGCCGACCGTCGCCGCGAACAGGTCGCCCGTGCCGACCATCGCGCGGCCCAGCCCGTAGAACGCCTTGCCCACGAGCCAGAAGATGCCGCCCCACGTCGTGCCCGCGAGGAGGTTGACCAGGCCCCCGTGGGTCATGAGGTCGAGGATCGCGAACGGGACGTCGAAGCCCCCGACCGCCTGCTTCTTGCGCACGGCGACGCGCCCCGTGGGCAGCGCGCCGTTCTCGACCCGGACGCTGAACTCGTCGCCGGTCACGGCGGTCACCGACGCCTCGACGATCCGCGCGCCCTGCACGACCTGCAACGTGGCGCCCGAGCCGATCGAGACGGTGGCGTGCTGCGGGATCGTGACCGACCACGTGCCGCCGGTCCCGGTGGCCACCGTCGCGTCGAGGAACGCCGAGAACTCGGGCAGCTCGGTGTCGCTCGCCAGGATGCCGGGCAGCTCGAGCGCGATCATCGGGAACGCGCAGAACCACAGCGGGCCCCAGCGGTGGTACTGCACGGTGTGCGTGAGCTCGTGGTTGACGAGGGACTGCCCGCGGTCGATCTCGGTGGGCTCCTCGTCGGGCACGAGCAACGTGCCCGGCCCCAGCGTCGCGGTCCGCGCGTCGCCGACCGGCTCGAGCGCGACGACGACGACCGACTGGTTCGCGGCGGTCGTCAGCGGGGTCACCCCCGCCGGGACCTCGGCCAGCAGCAACGCGCCGTCGCGCGTGACGGCGTCGAAGAAGGCGGTGTCACGCGTGAGGGTCGAGCCGGTGGTCGTGCTCGTGTGCGCGAAGGTCGACAGCGCGGCGCCGGTCGCGGTCACCGGTGTGGAGAACGTGACCTCCGCGACGGGCGCGTCGCCGTTCAGGATCACGGGGTGGGTGACCTCGCCGTCCACGATCCCGAGCACCGAGGTGGTGCCGCGCAGGTCGTCGGAGCGCCAGAGCGTGAAGGTGGCCGTGGTCGTCGCGCCGGTCCCGGTGCGAGTGCCGTCGGTGCCGAGGAACGGTCCGCCGGTGTCCGGGTCCGAGACCGCGGCCTGCTGCACCGTGACCGCCGTCCCGACCGCTGCGGTGAGCGCGGGGCCGCCGGCCAGCGTCAGGCGACCGTTCGCGACCGACGCGACCCGGTGCCACGTGGTCGTGGCGCCCGCCGGGGTCACCGCCAGGATGTCGCCGGGCACCGCGCGCAGGAACGGCGCGGGGACCGTGGTGCCACCGGGCGGGGTGACCGTCCCGCGCAGGTCGACGGCGGCGGCCGAGGCGACGACCGCGTCGTAGGTGTAGCCGGTCGGCGCGAGCCGGACGAGCCTCAGGCCGGTCGCGCCGAGATCGACCGCGGGGGCGAACGTCACGGCGCAGCGCAGCGAGCGGATCGCGGTCAGCTCGGTCCCGACGAGCACGGGCCGGCCGACCTGCAGCGCCGCTGCGAGCGCGGGCACCGGGGGCGTGGCCGTGGAGGGCGTGGGCGTGAACGTGCCGGACACCGCGTCGCCGGTCAGCCGCGAGGTCGCCGTCGGCGGCTCACCGGTGACGCGCGTGAGCATGACGGGCATGCCCTCGAAGCGCTCGGGCGAGGGGACGGCGATCGCGAGCAGGTTCGTGCTGACGACCGACGTGATCGCCGAGCCGGAGGTCGTCCACCGTTCGACGATCCACGGCCCGCTGCCGACGAGCGGGCGGTCGAGCACGACGACGTCGTGCGTCGGTGCACCGGGCACGACGCGCGCGTGCGCGAGGCCCCCGCCCTCGACCCTCAGGACGACCGTGCCCGCGGACCCGTCGGGCGCGGTGCCCGCGGACACGGGCGTGTAGGTCAGGGCGGGGTCGGTCTCGACCGCGTCCGCGCGGGCGCCGAGCACCGTCCCGGCGGTGACGCTCCGGAACGACGTCGTGCCGGCGGGTGCGGCGACGTCGATGGTCACGACGCTCCCCGCGGGCGGTGCCTCGACGCGCACCCCGGTGCGCGTGCCGCCCTCGACGACGCCCGTCGCGCCCTGGCCGGGGGGTGTCGTCGGTCCGAAGTCGAGCGTCGTGCCGCTCGGGGTCACGGTCTGGTTCGGGCCGAGCGTCCCGGCCGCGACGGAGATCGGGGAGGCGAGCGTGCCGGGCAGCGGGCGCTCGAGGGGGAGCCGCGCCTCGAGCCGGGCCACGCGCGCGACGAGCACCTGACCGGTCGCCGCGGTCAGCCGCAGCAGGTCTCCCGCGGCGTACGTCGCGGTGGTGCCGCGCGCGCTGAAGGAGTTCGCCGGCGCGCCGGCGGGTCGGGACTCGCTGGACGCGGGCGCCGCGGCGAGCGGGGTCACGGTCAGCGCGGCGCCGGTCAGCGGGAGGTCCTCGGTCAGCTGGACGCGTTCGCCCATGGGCACGGGCAGCACGCCGAGCACGGTGGCGATGGCCATCGCGGTGCCGTCGTCGACGAGGATGCGTGCGCCGGCGGCGAGCCCGGTCGGCGCGGGCGCCGTCAGCACCGAGCGGAGCTCGAAGTCGCCGGCCGCCACGGGCCCGGCCCGCAGCTCGGTGAGCGTGGCGGTCACGTCGTGCCGGGTGTCCAGGCGGGTCCGGTCGAGGTGCAGCCCACCCGACGGGAACCACGGCGTGAGCGTGCCCGGTGCGGCAGGCACGCCCACGCCACCGTGCCGCGTCCACGCGGTGAGGTCACCGGGCAACCACGGCGCGCTCGTCGGGCCGCACGCGAGGAGGGACGCCGCCGCTCCCGTCGGGGCCAGGGACAGGTAGGTGCCGTAGTGGGTCGGCTCGTACCGACCGAGCGGGTCGACGACCTCGCCGCGCTGCAGCTCCTCGAACGCGCTGTCGGGCGCCCACACGATGTGCTGCGTGGTGAAGGCGCGGCCGCCCGTGATGACGTTCATGAAGCCGTCGCGTCGCACGCCGAACGCGCCGAGCCGGTCGGTCGTGCTCATGCCGGTCGAGCTGAAGAAGTCGTACTGGCTGCCCGCGAAGGGCGCGGCGATCAGGCTCATGAAGAGGTTGAACCACCAGTCGATCCCGAAGAACGACATGATGTTGTTCTGGAACGACCACGTCAGCGTCGACAGGACCAGGCCTCCGGACACCCCGCCCGTGGGGTCCGACCGGCCGACCGGGTCGCCCCGGCACACCTCGTACGCCGACCGCGGCGCGCTCTCGACCGGCAGCGGGCCCTCGTACCCCGCCGGCCGACGAGGGTCGTCGTCCCCGCCGTCGCACGGGTCCGGCTCGCCGAAGGTGCCCGTGGTCGGGTCGAGGCGGCGCAGCGGCAGATGGACGACCTGCCCGTGCACGCGGCCGCCGAACAGCCCAGGGACCCCTGGGTGGCGCAGCAGCGCCTCGCCGTACGCGTCGCGGGGGATCCGCAGCGCGTCGCGGCTGGTCAGCACGCGCACGGGCGTGCCCGACGGGTCGAGGCTGAACACGGCGCCCAGCGGCGCACCGAGCGGGCCGTCGACGCGCGCGAGGCACCGCATGCCGTCCCACAGGTACACCGCGCGCACCCGGCCGTCGGCGTCCCGCGTGACCCAGGTGCGGCCGTCGTCGTCCACGACGTCGCCCGCGGGCCGGGCCGCGACCGTGCGCCGGCCGCGGTCGTCGTACGTCAGGACCCGGGTGCCGGTCTCGTCGTGGACCTCGCGCACGCGGCCGTCCGGGCCGAGCACGAGGCGGCGTGCGGTGCCCGGGCCGCGGACCTCGACGAGCCCGTGCGGACCATGGGTGTACCACCAGCGGTGCGACGAGGGCGCCGGGTCCGGGCCGCCGGGCAGGCACGCGACCACGCGGCCGAGCGCGTCGCGGCGCACCTCGACCCCGTCGACGAGCGTGAGGTCGTCGCCCTCCCAGCGGTAGTGCTCGCTCCACGACGGGCCGACGACCGGATGCACCTCGCGCACGAGCGAGCCCTCACCGATCCGCTCGACGCTCCGGGCGACGCCCGGCCACGTCCGGGTGCCGTGGCGGTCCACGACGAGGTAGTCCCGCCCGCCGCCGCGCAGCGCGACGAGGACACCCGACGAGCCGTCCCGCTCGATCTCGAGCACTCCCGCGGCGCCCAGGTCGAGCTCGTCGGTCTGCGTGCCGAGGTCCGGTCCCGGACCGGGC
This sequence comes from Cellulomonas sp. A375-1, assembly GCF_001040865.1. Classification (NCBI taxonomy): domain Bacteria; kingdom Bacillati; phylum Actinomycetota; class Actinomycetes; order Micrococcales; family Cellulomonadaceae; genus Cellulomonas; species Cellulomonas sp. A375-1. The sequence goes on from NZ_LFKW01000042.1 coordinate 65,826, forward strand.
TGTGCCGGACCGGGACGTGCCGGACCGGGCCGTGCCGGGGCGGCCGCGGGCGTGCGGGTCGGGTCGGTGATGGTCATGGCGTCACCCCACGGATCCGGAGACGGAGACGGACGCCGATGCGGACCCGCCCGCGTAGCGGATCGACTCCAGGAGCGCGACGAGCTCGTCGCGGATCGAGTCGACCAGGGTGGACACCGCGTCGGCGACCTGCGGCGGGATCGCGTTGACGGTGGCGATCATGCCGTCGACGTCGAGCTCGCGGAGCTGGTCACCGACCTCCACGAGCTGCTGCCCCACGCCGTCGAGCGCGGCGATCGGCAGCACGTCGGCGATGCGGGCGACCTGCTCGGCGACACCCGAGAGGTCGGGCATGAGACCGGCGGGGTCCAGCCCGCGGATCGCGCCCGCGACCTGCGCGAGCAGCGCGTCGAGG
>NZ_LFKW01000042.1:66299-81343 GCF_001040865.1 Cellulomonas sp. A375-1
CGCCCGCCAGGACCGCCGGGTCGTACGCGGCGATCGTCGCGCGGACCACGGCGTGCACCTCGCCCAGCTCGTCGGCGAGGCGGGCGGGGTCGAGCAGCGCGAGCTCGTCGCGCACCACGTCGATCACCGTGAGGTAGCGCTGGGCGAGCGCGCCGGGGTTGAACTCCTCGACGAGCGCGCGGATGCGGTCGACCGCCTCGGTCACCGCCGTGCCGGCCGCGCTCAGGAACGCGGGCAGCGCCGCGACGATCGAGGCGAACAGCGCGTCGAGCTCGGCCGCGAGCGGCTCGGGGTCGAGCGCCGCGAGCAACCCGTCGACGTCGCCGAGGACCTGCGACGGCAGCACGGCCTCGAGCAGCTCGGCGACGGACACGAGGTCGTCGGCCACCGGTCCGACGAGCGCGCCCGCGAGCCCACCGGCACCCGCGGCGACCAGGGCGCGCTCACCCTCGACCGCGCGCAGGAGTGCGGCCGGTGACACCGTCGCGACCAGGTCGACCGAGACCGCGAGGTCCACCCCACCCGCGGAGAGCGCGGCCGAGCGACGCAGCGCGAGCTGCGCGTCGAGCTGGGCCGCCCCGACGGGGGCCACGGCCGCCTCGAGCGCGCGGTCGACCTGCGCCTGCAGGCCCAGGAGGCGGTCGCGCGTCGTGCGGAGCGCGCCCGCGGTGCCGCTGAGCATGTCGTCCAGCGACGACAGGACCTCGCCGACGGGTCCGGTGCCGAGGTCGACGAGCGCCTCGCGCAGCCGAGCCGGCAGGTACCCGACGAGACGCACGATGTCACCGGGCCGCAGGTCGGGCGGGGGAGCGGGCTGGGTGCCGGCGGGGGTCGGCGTCCCGCCGCCCAGGCCGATCGCGCCGAGCGTCGGTTCGATCGCGGCCCTGGCCGCGGCCTCGCCCGCCTGCGCGGCGACCGTCCCGACGCGTGTGCCGATCGCGTCGGGTGCGGGCACGGGGATCGCACCGGCGATCTGCTGGTAGAGGTCGATGGCGGGGGCCAGGAGCGTGCGCGGGTGCACGCGGTCGACCGCGCCCAGCACCTGCGCGAACACGTCGCTGGCCGGCGCCACGAGCTCGGTCAGGTGGACGCCCTCGATCGTGCCCGCCGCGTCGTCGAGCACCTCGGTCACCCCGGACGTGAGCGACGAGATGTCGATCGAGCCGAGCTGGTCGAGCGCACCGGCGAGCATCGCGTCGAGGTCCGCCACGAGGTCCGTCGGCACGAGCGAGGAGATCGCGTCGCTGACCGCCTGCAGGCCGTCCCGCACGGTCGCACCGACGCTCGGCGGCACCTGGAGCTGCGCGGCGGCGTCCTCGAGCGGACGCCGCACGGCCTCGTCGAGGTCGATGGTCTCGAGCAGGGACACGAGCTGGTCGACACCCTCGCGCAGCGGCTCGGGCAGCTCGACGCCCGACACCACCTCGCTGACCTGCTCGCGCAGGTCCTGCAGCTGCGCCGCGATCGCGGTCGCGGCGTCGCTGATCTGAGTGCCCCCGACCGCGTCGGCGATCGCGGCCGCCGCCTCGCTGAACGCGCGCAGGCCCTCGACCGCACGCTCGAGCACCACGCGCGCCTCGTCGGCCACGGCCTCGACGCCCGACGCGATGTCCCCGAGCGCCGCGGCGAGCGCGTCGACGAGCTCCTTGACGACCTGCTCGAGCTTGACGACGGCTGCGGCGACGAGTGCCGCCGGGTCGGCCGCGGCGAGGGTCTGGGCGACGTCGGCCAGCGTGTCGCGCACGAACACCACGGGTGCGTCGAGGTCCGCGTCGTCGATCACCTGCGCGAGGCGCGCGATCGCGTCCGACAGCGACTGGCGCAGCGAGCGCAGCGGGAGCTCGCGCAGGAGGTCGCGCAGCCAGCCCTTGACGACCTCGACCGACTGGTCGACGGCGCCCAGCACCGTCTCGCGCGCGGCCTGCTCGACGCTGTCCAGCAGGTCGCGCAACGCGTCGAGCGCGCGCTGCGCGTCGAGCCCTTCGACGAAGCCGCGCGCGTCGGCGATCATCCCGCGCCAGTCGTCGAGCAGGTCGAGCGCACCCTGCTCGACGCTGCCGAGGGTGCCGCGCAGCGCCCGCACCGGGCCGGCCAGGTCGCCGACGCGGGTCGCGGACATGACCCCCGTGACCGTGCGCAGCGCCGAGGCGAGCTGCGCGATCGTCGCGGTGCGCACCTGTTCGAGCGTGGTCAGCGCGGCGCGCACGGCGGCGACGTCCCCGACCTCGGCGGCGGCCCGCACGCGTCCGAGCGCGACGACGAGCCCTTCGCCGAGTCGAGGGTCGATGCGCACGCGCTCGAGCTGCGCGTCGACGCTCGCCGTCCACGCGCGCACGGGGTCGATCGCGGACGCGCCGAACGGGAGCAGGATCTGCATCGCGACGTCCACGAGCGCGCTCGGGTCGGACGGCAGCCCGCTGTCGACGGTGCGGACGAGCGACTGCAGGCGAGCCAGCCCGCCGCTGACCGCGCTCGCGTGGTCGCCCAGCCCGCCCGCGACCTTGCCCAGCGCCGATCCCGCATCGATGGACCCGGGCAGGCTCAGCTGCAGCGGGTCGCCCGACAGTGCGCCGATCAGGCTCGCGACCACGCGCGCGCCCTCGGCGACGGCCTGGGCGTACTCGGCCACGGGAAGGTCCGCGCCGATCGCGTCGAGGAGCTGGGTGAGCGCGCCCGCGAGCGGCTCGACGAGCGCCGCCGGGTCGTCGACCGCGGCGACGGCGGTCTGGACGGCCGTGCCCAGGTCGCCGAGCACCCCGGCCACAGCGCCGTCGCCGAGCAGCGCCTGCAGGTCCTGCGCGTCGAGCGCGACCGAGATCGAGCCCTTGGCGTCGACGATGGCCGACAGGTCGAGGCCCTGGAGGTCGTCCAGCAGCGTCATGACGGGCTCCTCATGGCGCGAACTCCATGACGGCGTTCGACAGCGCGACCGTGCACAGCTGGTCGGTCGCGACCTCCCAGCCGTCGGTCCCGGCGAGCGAGAGGCCGGTGAGCGTCGTCGTCGGACCCGTGAGGTCCACCCGGCCGCCGCCCACGACGACGGCCTTCCCGACCGGCGAGGACGCGACCGCCACCCGCACGGCCGGACCGCTCCCGCCCGGAGGGTCGAACCACCGGAACGTGCCGCGCGTCGCCCGCAACGTGACCTCGACGGGCCCCTCGACGGCGACCGGCGCGGGCAGCGCGAACCACACGACGGCGGGTGCGCCGCGCCCGTCTGCCCCGGGCAGCGCGGGCGCGGTGAGGTTCGCACCCGCGACGCCGAGCGCCAGGTCGGTCTCGCCGTGCGGCCACCCGACGACCGCGACGCGCACGAGCTGCTCGCCTGCGAGCGTCGCCGCCGCGATCCGTCGCGTCACGGGCGCGTCGTGCACCGCGACGCCCCCGACGTCCGCGTCGGCGGTGGGCACGGGGTCCGACGAGGGGTGCAGCGCGGCTCCGTGATGGGTCACGGTCACGTCGGCCCGGGTGCGCGTGGGCGCCCGGCCCGGTGCGACGCCGGGCCGCGGCACGCTCGTCGGCAGCCCTTCGCTCTCGACGCTCGGCCGTCCCTCGACGGTTCGCTCGATGACGAAGCCGGTCACGTCTAGCCGGACGAGGGCGTTGCCCGCGGCGTCCGAGCGCAGCGTGACGGGTGCGGTGCCCGGCGCGGGCGCCGTGACCGTAGCCGCCAGGTGGCGTTGCAGCGCGGGGGCCAGGTCGTGGGTCAGCGTGGAGCGCAGCGGCCCCGGGACGGCGAGCTGCTCGTCGCCGTCCGGCCCGATCACGTGCAGCCCCACAGGCATCGGGGCGGCCGCGAGCCGGACGTCGCCGTGCGCGAAGCTGAGGCTCGTGAGCTCGTCGAGCGTGCGCCCCGCGCCCACCGTGACGGTGAGCGGACCGAGGAGGTCGGGCAGCGTGAGCAGCGAGCCGGAGATGTCGCCGCCGGTCAGCTGGGCGGGCAGGTAGTGGTCACCGGGCAGCGGCGGCACGGCCACCACCGGGCTGCCGGCCTGCTGCACGACGAGGTGGAGGTCGGCGGACAGCGGGAGCGCCTCGCCGTCGGGCGCCGAGCGCAGCGAGGGGATCGTCAGGCCGCGGGTCGGCACGCGAGGGTCAGGCGGGGTCACGGTGATGCTCGTCGTGGGGTTCTTCGCGGGCGTGACGACTCCGAGGTCGCGGCCCGTGCCCGCCGTCACGGGGTCGACCGTGAGCACCGCGCTGTCCACGCGCGCGCCGGTCGCACCCGCCACGGGCCGCCACGGCGTCGCCAGGACGTACCCCGACGGAGGGATCGTCACGCCCTGGGCGACCAGGTAGCTGACCGGCGCGACGAGGGTCATCGTCGCCTCGACCGGCACGAACCCGACCGAGGGGGCGTTCACGACGTCACCACCAGGTCGAAGCGGGCGAGCTCCATGCCGGTGCGTGCGCCGGCGCCGGTCCCGGCGTGCGCGAGGACGACGAGGTGCTCCCGCGCCGCGGCTGCGGGCGGGGTGTAGGTGAACGCGGCGCCGTCGGCGTCGACGGTCGCGACGACCGTGGTGCCCGGTGGGGAGGCGGCGGTGTCGAGCACGCCCGCGCCCGGACCGCCGCCGTCGTCGAGCAGCCGCAGTGCGACCGCGCCGAAGGGGGCCGCCGTCGTCGGCGCGCCGCCCGGTCCCGACGCGACGTCGAGCGTGCCCGTCGCGCCGAACGTGAGGTCGCACGCGACCGCCGCGGCGCCCGCGACCAGCGGTGCGTCGAACGTCAGCCGCATCGGCAGCCGTACCTCGCGCACCAGCGCGTGCGTGATCTCGCGGCCGTCCTGCCCGGCCACGCCGACGGGCCAGAACCAGCCCTCGGCACCGACGAGCACGTCGGGGTCGTCGTCCTGCGCACCGACCTCGAGGAGGTCGATCCCGTCGAGCCGGAAGCCTTGGTCGCCCGGTGCGACGAGCGCGCTCGCGGACCGCACGGCCGGGTCCTGCAACGCGTACAGCAGCGCGTCGGTGCCGGCGAGCTCGCCCAGCCGGTCACCGGGCGGGTCCGTGGTGACGTCCAGGCCGATCGTCACGCGCAGCCGCACGACGCGGCGCAGCGTCGAGGCGCCCGCGGCGATCTCCGGGCGCGTGGAGAACACGTCGGGCTCGAGCGGCACGAAGCCCTCGACACCGAGCCGCACGACCGGTCCGGCACCCGCCGGACCCGCCGCACCCCGCCTGCGCACGCGCCCGCCGAACGGCGCCGGCAGCGCCGCTCCCAGCACGTCCGCGAGACGGGACTCGAGCTCGGTGAGCACGCGTCACCTCCGTCCGATGCGCGAGTCGACCATCCGCTCGAGCTCGGGTCGCAGCGTCGCGAGCTGCTTCTCGACGAGGAGCGGGACGTCCTGCGTCTGCCGCGCGACCTCGTTGGTGACGAGCCCGGCGACCTGCTGGCGCAGCCCCGCGAGCTCGCTCTCGACCGTGTCGCGCACCCCGGCGGTCTCGGAGGCGACCGCCTGCCGCACGACGCCCTGCACGTCGGTCTGCAGGCCGTTGCCGAGCACCTGCACCTCGGTCGTGGCGGCCTGCCGGGCGACCTCGGCGAGGTTGACCTCGAGCTCGCGGCGCGCGGCGGCCACGTTCGCCTCGAGGTCCAGCGCGAGCTGCGAGCGCAGGTCCGTCAGGCCGCGCCCGATCCGGGTGTCGATCTGCTCCTGCAGCTTGCCGATCTCCGTGAGCAGGTCCTTGCGGAGCTGTTCGCGCTCGCCGGCCTCGTTGCGGCGGTTGACCTCGATGCGCTCGTCGAGCTGGGCGATGCGGGTGTCGTTCTCCTTGACCTGGGACTCGAGCGCGGACTGGCGCTCGTCGACGCGCGCGAGCTGGCCCTGGACCTCGCCGAGCGCGTTCGCGAGCTGGTTGTCGACCGCGCGCTCGACCTGCGCGCCGATCGAGTCCTGGATCTGCGCGAGCTGGCCGCGCAGGCGCTCGTCGGCGGCCTCGAGCCGCTTGTCCAGGTCGGACGTCAGGCTCTCGCGCAGCTGCTCGTCGAGTCCCTTGAGCGACTCGGCGAGCTCGTTGCGCGTCGTGCCGAGCACCTGGTCCACCAGGGCCGCGGTCTCGCGCTTGACGGCGGAGTCGACGACCTGACCGATCTCGGCGAAGCGGGACTGCAGCTGCGAGCGCAGGTCGGTGCCGAGCGTCTCGACCGCCGAACCCGCCTCGGCACGTGCCGCCTCGCGCGCCGCGTCGAGCAGCTGCGCGAGGTCGCCGGGCGTCCCGCCGCCCTGGCGGACCTCGTCGATCGCCTCCGTGAGCTGCTCCTGCGTCACGAGCGCGGACTGCAGCTCGGTGAGCCGGACCTCGAGCCCGGACGCGTCGAGCAGGGAGCCGTCGGGCCGCGTGAGCCGCTCGCGCAGCTTCTCGACCTCGTCGACGCGCTGCACGAGCTCGGGCACGTCGACGGGCCGGCCGTCGACCTCGAGCTTGCTGCCGACCTCGACCGCGCGTCCGACCTCGACCTGCAGGGTGCGCAACGTCGCGCGCATGTCGACGATGTCGCCGCGGTCGTCGGCCGCGCCCAGCACCTTGCGGTTGAGGCGGTCGAGGGTCGCGCTGCGGGTCAGGTCGTTCGTCGCGACCGCGTCGACGCGCGTCCGGGTCGACGCGAGGTCGTCGCCCACGCGGCTCAGGCGCGAGTCCAGCAGGCCGACGTCCCGGCGCAGCTTGATGAGCGTGCTGTCCAACGCGGGGTCCTTGAGCCCGCCGCCGGTGATGATCTGGCGCAGCTGCGGGTCGAGCCACCCGATCGACACCTGGTCGGGGTGCTCGTGCTGGGGCACGCCCGCCTGCCCGGTGGCGACGGTCGCGCGACCCACCTCGATGAGCGCGGCGACGAGCGTGTTCCAGTCGTCGGCCGCGATCAGCTCACCGCGCGCCTTGGCGGCGAGCGGGCCGAGGCGTTCGACGAGCGCCTGCAGGCGTTCGATCTCGACGACGGTGGCCATGACGCACTCCTTCGGACGACGGTCCGGTCACAGGGACCGGAACAGCGCGGGACCGGCGACCGCGATGCCGCGCCGGTAGGTCTCGAGCTCTTCCTCGGGCTTGCTCACGCCGCCCGCGGCCGAGAACGTCTGCAGGAGCGTGAGCGCACCGCTCACCTCGGGCGACGCGAGGAAGTCGTCCGCGCCCGTGCCCTGGCCGTTGGCGAGCTCCATGACCTCGCGGATGGCGGCGTTGGAGTGGTTCGCGATCATGGGCGACCACTGCGCGGTCGTGACGAGCGTGGACTGCTCGAGCTCGCTGACGCGTGTGAGCACCCGGTCGCGCACGGCGGTCGTCGCGGCGCCCTTGTCCAGGACCGCGGTTAGGCGGCCGCGCAGGTTCTGGCTCTCGACCTCGCGCCGCAGCTCGAGCAGGCTGCGCCCGAACGACTCGCTGAACCGCAGGATGTTGCCCTGCACCTCGGCGATCTTGTCGGCGATCTCCGGGTGGTCGTGGCCGACCGGGGAGACGAGCCGGGTCAGCTCGCCCACGGCCCGCGCGAGGTCGGCGACCGCCGCGGCGAGCACGTTCCAGTCCTCGGCGCGGATGACCTCGCCCGCGGCCTTGTTCGCCAGGCGGCCGACGTTCGTCGTGATCGCGCCCGCCTGCTGCTGCACGGGTGCGAGGTCGGCGTCGGGGATGTCGCGGATCGGCGTGTCCCGGAACAGGTCCGGCGGCACGATCACCGGGACGCGCGTCGGGATGTCCTGCGGGAACAGCCGCACGACCCGACGGTCGATCGCGTTGACGAGGTTCGGGTGGGAGACCGTCATCTCCCAGCTGCCCGGGTCCAGGTCGCGCACGAGCAGCGAGCCGTCGAGGAACGGCTTGCGCTCGACCGCCTGGCCGGTCGACTGGTTCACGAGCTTGACGACCGCGTCGCGGTTCGCGGGGGTGTACCCCTCGAGGCGGATGTCGAACGCTGCCTTGGCCATCACCGGGCCCCTTTCACGTCAGCCACTGGAGGTCGCCGTACGGGAACTCGACTTCCCAGAACAGCGTGAGCTCGTGGTCGTCGCCCTTGTCGACGGGTGCGAAGACCACACGGTTGTAGAGGACGGGGTCGCCGTCGCCCTGCGAGAGCAGCCCGGCCTCGCGGATCCGACCGACGGCCGCGTCGTTCGGAAGCGTCGCGCGCACGCGCACCTGGACCACGCGCCGCTCGGGGACGGAGGTCGCCGTGAACGCGGAGGCGGGGATCGCGGTCGTCGTGTCGCCCGTGAGCGTCGTGTCGTCGCCGCTCCCGTTGGTCAGCGCCGTCACGCCGACGTCCTCGGGCGCGTCGTCGTTGGTGCCGACACCCATGTGCGTGATGGGTGCGCCGGTGCCCGCGAACAGGTCGGCGATCAGCTGGGCGCCGGTGGCCATGACTGTGTTGTGGGCCCGGCGCTCGTCGACGACCGCCCCGCCAGGATCGGTGAGGATCAGGTGCAGCTTCGCCTTCATGGTCGCTCCCTCAGCTCAGCACGGAGTCGTCGAAGTCGGTCACGTCGAACGTCGCGCCGGAGTCCGGCAGCGAGTCGGCGCCGGTCGGGCCGGCGGCCCGGAAGGTGCGCGGCCAGATCCCGACGAGGTGCGCCTCGCCCGGCTGTCGTTCGGTGAACGCGCGCAGCACCACGTCCGCCGCGATCCCCGCACCCGCGGTGCGGTCGACCGCCGTGTCGAGCCCGGCCTCGAGCCGCCCGCGCGCGAGCACGGCGTCCTCGGCTCCGCCCGGCTGCGACGTCAGCGTCGCGGCGTGCAGGCGCACCTCGAGCGTGGCGGGCTGCGCCTCGACCCACGCGACGCGCGCGGACACGAGCGCCGGCTGGGCGAACAGCGAACGGTCGAACGCGGTCGTGTCGAACCGCGCCTGGGTGAGCGTGTCGTCGGCCATCGCGAGCAGGTACCGGCCGAGACCGGGGGAGTCGTACGTCGCGAGCGGGAGGAACCACAGGACGTTCGTGCCGCGGGCGAGCGCGCCGGCCGCGAGCGTGGTCGCGGGGTCGCCGGGCCCACCCGCGCCCGCGGTCAGGTCCGTCCAGACCGTGAGGCGGTCGGTCACGTCGTTGCCGTCGAGGTCGGCCCGAAGCAGTGCGCGGTCGGCGGCCGACGGCGCGATCGTCAGGCGCTGGCCGAGGGCGAGCGACCCCCGGAACAGCACGGCGTGGCCCGTGGTGCGGTTCACGACGAGCGGTGAGTGCTCGGGCGCCTCGCTGATGCCGCGCAGCACGACCGCCCAGGGCGCCGGGTCGAGACCCCGGTTCTCGACCTCGAGGTGCGCGAGCGGCTCCCACCCGCCGGAGTCCGGCAGGCGTGCGTCCCGGATGCGCGGAGGGTTGTCGAGGAGCTGGGGGCCGCGCTCGTCTGCGGCCCATGCGTCGATGCGGGCGACCGTGCGGATCCCCGCGGCCTGCTGGAACCCCTCGGCGTAGTCGCTGACGAGCGCCCGCAGCGCCTCGCGCGTCACCGCACCGAGCTGCAGGCGCGCCCGCACGATCGCGTGCACCCACGCGCGGAACTCGCCGAGCCCGGCGTGGAACGGCTCGGGGGGGATGTCGAGCAGCGCCGCCAGGGCGACCGTCTCGTCGAGGTCCGGCGTCGAGTCGAACCAGTGCGCGCGCTGCACCGAGACGCCGGCCTCGTCGAGCCCGTCGAGCTGCACGCCCCACGTGCCGGCGAACGAGCCGATCACCTCGCCCTCGCGGTACAGGGTCGGCAGGTGCTCGAGCACGGCGTCGGTGCGCATCAGGCACCCCCCTCGCGGACGTCGAGCGCGACCGAGCGGATCTCGGCGCGGTCGTCGGTGCCGAGCGGGTGCGCGCCCAGGCCGTCGGCGAGGCGCAGGAACCGGTCACCCGCCTCGGTGGTCAGCGCGACGTCGCTGCGCACCACGGCGTAGCGCGTGTCGTCCCGCACCGCGGCGATGAACGCGTCGACGGTGATCGCGGTGCCGGGCCGCAGGGCGGTGGCCCACGAGCGTGCGGCCAGGCCCATCGCCTGCTCCGCGTCGCTCGCGGTGACGCCCGGCGAGAGGTGCACGGGCACGAGCGCGTCGACGAGGACCGTCGCCCCCGGGCCCGCGCCGCCCTCGGTGCTCACGAGGTGCGTGAACGGGGCGACGGGTGCGAGCACGGTGCCCGCAGGTGCCGTGACGGACGGCTGCGGCCCGGCGCCGATGTCGAGCCCGAACGTCGCGTCCACGATGCGCGGGTCGGACAGCGCGGCCGCGGACAGCGGGCCCGGACGTGCCGTGCCGCCGGGCGGCAGGTCGCGCAGCACCGCGGTGACCCGCTCCTCGAGCGCCGCCTGCAGGGACGCGAGCTCGGCGCCCCCGACCCCCGTCCCCGCGAGCACGAGGGTCGCCGTGACCTGCACGGGTGTCGTCGCGGTGCGGCCCGGGGTCACGCGGATCCCGGCGGGGCGCAGGTCTTCGATGCGTTCGGCGACGAGCGCGAGCAGCTCGGGCGTGGGCTCGCCGTCGTAGGCGATGGCGAGCGCGACCTCGCCCGGCAGGCCGTGCGGGAACTCGGTCGCGGTGACGTCCTGCACGCCCTCGAGGTTCTTGACGCCCATCGTCAGCGCGTCGAGCGTGCCGCGCGCCGCGACCGCGAGCGCGCCGCGTGCGCGGCGCCGCAGGTCGTCGTCCGACTCGGCTCCGCCGGCGGCTGCCGCCGGCGACTCGTTGCCCACCTCGCCGATACCCGCGATGAGCACCTCGAGCCGGTCGAGCTCACCCGCGCCGACCGCGGGGGTCGCGGGCGACACCGCAGCGGCGAGGACCTCGCGGGACTCCTCGCCGACCTCGAGCACGAGCGGGACGGTCGTCGCGTACCGGTTCGAGTGCGCGTCGGCGACCACGGTCCCGACGGGCACCGTGATGCGTCCGGACGACCCGGCCGAGCGCGTGAACCGCACGCGTGCGGTGGGCACGCCCCCGGGACGACGGACGATGCCGACGAGCGCCACGACCTTGTCGAGCGACGTCCCTTGCGCGCTCTCGACGTACGCCGAGCGGTACACGGCCTCGAGCTGGAGCTCGACGAGCGCGAGCTCGCGGGCCACTGCCTCGAGCAGCGTCCGGGCGACCGAGCCGACGTTGAGGTCGGTGATGGGCGCAGGCCGGGCCTGCGACGGGTAGTAGTTGACGACGACCGTCGAACCCGTGGGGGGCTTGCGGCCCGTCGGGCGGAACCGGATCGCGTCGCGCTCGGCGCCGTGCTGGCCTGTGGCGACGACCTCGAAGTCCGCGTCGGTGAAGCGGTACGGCACGGGCACGGTCTCGCTGACCGCCTCACCCTGCGCGTCGCGCACGACGTCGCCGTTGACGTCGCGCAGCGGCCGGGTGACCTCGACAGTGCCCTGCAGGTGGCTGACGCGGCGGATCGGCCGGTCGTGCAGCGCGTCCAGCACGACGAGGTCGCCGGCCGGGACGGTGACGACCTCGCGGACCGTCCCGCCCGTGAGCGTGGTCAGCGTGTCGCGCACGATCTCGGGGTACGGGCGCGGCGAGAAGCCGTCCGGCAGGCCGTTCACAGGTCCACCCCCAGTCCGACGGACACGGGCTCGCCGCCCGCGACGGGCTGCACCGTGAGCAGGAAGCGCAGCTCCGACGGCCCCTCGGACGCGATGTCGAACGCGAGCTCGACGACCTCGTTCTCGACCCGGGGCTCGGCCGCCACGGCCTCGAGCACGAAGGTCTTGCACCGCGCGCGGCTGGCCTCGTCCTTGCGCTCGCCGATGAGCTCGTGCAGGCGCGAGCCGTACTCGCCGTGGCCGAGGTCGATCAGCGCGCCGCGCGGCGTCAGGAGCCGCAGCACGAGTGCCTGCCCGAGGTTGTGCCGACCGTCGAGCAGCAGCGGCCCGTCGGCGGCGCGGTCCACCACGCCCGCGCCGAGGCGCAGGTCGAGCGCCGAGCCGTCGTGCGCGCCCATCGCGGGCGGGCCGAGCAGCACGCGCAGGTCGGTGCCGAGGACGTCGTTCATCCGGCCATCACCGTCCCGACCGGCCCGATGATCGCGCCCGTGGTCTGGTCGCTCGGGTCGTTGCAGGTCGTGACCAGGTCGCCGACGCGCGCCAGCCCCTTGCCGCCGACCTTCACGGTGCTCGAGGCCTGGTCGACCGTGCCGGCGTCGCTGGGCGGGGACTGGAACGAGACGCCAGGTGGCATCGCGATGTGCTTCGGGCTGTTCTCGGTCGTGCTGTCCTTCGTGGCCGCGGGCTTGCCGGCGATCTTCACGGTCGAGACGGTCGCGCCCGAGACCTTCGCGACGAACGGGTGCGGCAGCGGCGTCGGCACGCTGCCCGCGGGGGTGGGCACGAGCACGATGTGGATGTCGACCCCCACCACCTGGGCGTCCTGGCCGACCGCGGGGGAGCCCATCAGTTCACCTCCACGACGCCACCGGAGACCTTGACCTTGCCCGAGCCGTCGATGACGATCTCGGGCGCCTTGAGCGTGAGCTTCGACGACGCCTCGAGGCTGACCTCGCCGTTGCCGCCGAGCGTCAGGGTGCTGTCCTTCGCCTTGGCCGTCAGCGTCCCGGGGGAGGCGCCGTCGACGACGAGCTCGCAGTCGCCGATCGTGACCTTCGCGGAGTCCTGCGCGATCTCGACCTGCACGTCGCCGACCGTCAACGTGATCTGCGGCGTGGCCGCCTCGATCTGCAGGTCGACCTTGGTGTCGCCGGGCGGCAGCTGCAGCACGACCTTGCCGTCGGCGTTCTCGGGCGGTGCGAGGTCCCGGTGGTAGAGGCGTCCGACGACGACACCCGCGTGCGGGTCGCCGTCGGCGAACGCGACGACGACGAGGTCGTCGACCGCGGGCGTCGCGACGAACCCGAGCGCCCCCACCGCGACCGGAAGGTGCGGCACGACGACGCCCGAGTCGCGCAGCTTCACGCTCACGCTGTGGTCGGGCGTGCCCGCGGCGGTCGTGTGGACGTCCGTGACCGAGCCGATCGTCACCCACGAGCGCGCGTCGGCCTCGTGGCGCGCGATGCGCGCGACGGCGTCGTACAGCAGGTCGGTCACAGCAGGCCTCCCAGTCCGCCGGCGAGCCCGCCGAGCAGCCCGCCCAGCAGGTCGTCGGACGCGCCCGCGGCCACGCCGACGAGCGTGGTCCGTGCGAGCCGGGGGGCGAGCTCGTGCCGCACCGACGTCAGGAGCCACGGCCCGGCCTGCGCCGAGTCGGTCGTCTCGTCGATCCGCACGACGTCGCCGGGTCGGCGTGCGGGCTGCAGCCAGCACGTGGCGCGCATGCGTGCGGTCGACGCGGCGCGGCGGCTGGTGGCGCCGCGCGCCGCGAGGTCGACGTCGGTGCGGGTGCGCAGGACGGGGTCCGGCGTCCACGTGCGGGAGCCGTCGGGGTCGTCGGCACCCGTGACCGCCTCGGTGCTGGGCACCCACACGTCGGGGGACAGCGCGGCACCCGATCCGCCCGCTCCCACGGGCGTGAAGTCGTGCCCGGGCGTGTGGTTCGACGTGGTGAACGACGTGAACTCGCGGTCGAGCCGCATCGCGGCCGTCGGGACGCCGACGGGCCACGCGACGACCGTGACCCGGCCCTCGGCGTCCACGACCGCGACCGCGTCGGAGCGCGCGGCGATCGCCGCGACGTGCTCGGCGGCGGTACGCCGCGGGTCGGCCACGTACGCGGCGGTCTGCGTGAGCGCGGCGACCGGTCCGGTGTCCGCCGACGCGAGGTCGGCGAGCTTGCCGACCACCTGTACGCCGGTGAGCCCGTTGTAGGTCTCGGCGGGCCGCGCCGCCGCGAGCGCGGCGCCCGCGTCGGTCACGACGACCACGGCCCCCGTCGTCGTGTGCGCGACGTGGTCGACCGTCCCCGTGATGACGACCGCGGCGCCGTCGCCGCCGTCGAGCTCGACGCTCGCGCGCGCGCCCGTGCTCGCGGGCACGTCGACCCCGGCGGCGATCGCGACCTCGACGCGGTTGACGCCCGGCAGCAGGACGAGCTCGGCTGCGACCGACCTGATCTGCACGGTGTACTGCAGGTCGTCGAGCGTGACGGTCGCGCCGGTGGTCAGCGTCATGAGCCGAACACCCCACCCAGTGCGTCGAGCGCGGTGCCGAGCTGCGCACCCGAGTCCTCGAGCGAGCGCTGCACGTCCTGCACGGGCGCGAGCACGCCGTCGAAGTCGAACGACGCGAGCCCTGCGAGCGCGGAGAGCGCGTCGACGGCCGCGAGCGCACCCTCGACGGCCCCGGCGACGTCGCCCGCGAGGTCGGCGAGGTCACCGAGCAGGTCGGTGTCGAAGCCCAGGGCGCCGAGCCCGAAGTCGTCGAGCCCGCCGAACCCGGCGAGCTGGGCGGGCGGCGGCAGGGGCGGGCTCTCCGCGAGCTCGACGACGATCTCGACGACACCGGAACGCCCGGCGACCTCGCTCGCGGCCAGGCGCGTCACGACGACCTTCTGGAGCTCGAGCGCGGTGACGATGTCCGCGGAGAACGTGGTCGCCTCGCCCGAGGCCGCGAGCGTCTGCAGCGCGGCGAGGTCGTCGAGCGCGGCCGGCCCGGCGAGCACTGCCGCGATGGCCATGCGGTGGCTCGGGCGGCCGCTGCGCTGCTGCGCGTACCCCTGCAGCCCGAGCACCGGCACGTCCACGAAGCCGCCGTCGAGCGCGTGGTCGACGCGCTGCGCGGCCGTGAGCGTGACGTCGCCGATCACGGGCATCGGGCGTGCGCCCGACGACGGGGCGGTCGAAGGCAGCCCGCTGGGCAGACCGGTGGGCAGGCTCATCGGCGCAGCCCTCGCAGGTCGGCCGCGCGGTGGAGCGCGAGCGCGAGCTCGTCGGTGCTCGGCGCGGTGCCGGGCCCGTCGGTGCGCGTGGAGGCCGCCGAGTCCCAGGCATCGTGGAAGGTGGGGAGCGCCGCGGCGGGCCACGGCCGCATGAGCGTCGCGCCCGGGGTGCTCGGTACAGCTGTCGCGGCGAGCGCGCCGGCGCTCGCGGGCGTGGTGGCGCCGGCTTCGGTCGCCCAGGCGCCGCCGACAGGGGTGCCTCCGGCGCGCTCGGGCGTGGTCGTCGCGAGCGGGCCGTGCGCTGCGGCGCCGACCGG
>NZ_LFKW01000043.1:0-22685 GCF_001040865.1 Cellulomonas sp. A375-1
GTGCGCGAGGCGAGCCGCAGGACGGCGGACACGAACCACCAGCCGCCGCCGACGGACACGACGAGCGCGGCGACGGCCGCGAGCACCTTCAGCATGCGCCTACCGAACCACAGTGAGCCCGTGCCGGTGCGCGGTTCGGGCAGGGCGGGCATCCAGTGGACCCGCCGGGCGCGCGCGAGGTCGCCGCGACGCGCGCGGACTGTGGCCGCGACGGGAGCCGCGACCAACAGTCCGCGGCAGAGGCAACGACAGCCACCGCGACGGTGCGCAGCGTCGGGGGCGGTACGATGGTCGGCGGCCCGCGGCCGGACGCGATCTTCGACGGGTCACCCCGCTGACCGCTGGACGAGCGTCTCGACACGAGAGGCTCGCCGATTCCGCGTGAGGCGTCCCGGCCGCCTCGATCCACCTCGACAGGAAGCGACGAATCGTGGCGACCACCAACGACCTGAAGAACGGCACCGTGCTGCGCATCGACGGCCAGCTCTGGACCGTCGTCGAGTTCCAGCACGTCAAGCCGGGCAAGGGTGGCGCGTTCGTGCGCACCAAGCTGAAGAACGTGCTGAGCGGCAAGGTCGTCGACAAGACGTTCAACGCCGGCATCAAGGTCGAGACGGCCAACGTCGACAAGCGCGAGATGCAGTACCTCTACAAGGACGGCGACGACTTCGTGTTCATGGACACGGACACGTACGACCAGCTGCACGTCCCGGCGGCGACCGTCGGCGACGCCGCGAACTTCCTGCTGGAGAACCAGAGCGCGCTCGTCGCGACCAACGAGGGCGCGCCGTTGTACGTCGAGCTCCCGCCGTCGGTGACGCTGCTCGTGACGTACACCGAGCCGGGCCTCCAGGGCGACCGCTCGAGCGCGGGCACCAAGCCGGCGACGCTCGAGACCGGCTACGAGATCCAGGTCCCGCTGTTCCTCGAGGCGAACACCAAGGTGAAGGTCGACACGCGCGACGGCTCCTACCTGGGCCGCGTGAACGACTGACGTGGGAGCCAGGTCCAAGGCCCGCAAGCGGGCAGTCGACGTCCTCTTCGAGGCCGACCAGCGCGGCCTCGCGCCGGTGACCCTGCTCGCGCAGCGGATCGCGGAGCCGGGGACGGAGGCGGCCCTGCCGCAGTACGCGGTCGAGATCGTCGAGGGCGTCGTGTCCCGGCTCGTGCGCATCGACGAGGTGCTCGCGTCCCACTCGCACGGCTGGACGATCGACCGCATGCCCGCGGTCGACCGCGCCGTGCTGCGGGTCGGCACGTGGGAGATCCTGTTCAACGACGACGTGCCCGACGCGGTGGCCGTCGACGAGGCCGTGGACCTGGTCAAGGCGCTGTCGACCGACGAGTCGCCCGCGTTCGTCAACGGACTGCTGGGCCGGGTCGTCGAGCTGAAGCCGATGCTCCTCGCCTGAGCCCGTCCGCCCGTCCGTCAGGCCCGTGCCGATCCTCGGCCGGGCCTGCGGCGTCTCAGGCCTCCTGCGACGTCTCAGGCGTGCAGGTGCAGCCGCTCGGGGCGCTCGTCGGAGCGGGGAGACGGCACGATCCGCAGCGGACGCGTGTCCTCCCAGTCGGAACCCGGACGCGGCCCGCGCACGGGCACCGTCGGTACGGCCCGACCGAGGAAGTTGCCCTGGACGCGCCGCACCCCGAGCTCGACCAGCGCGTCGAGGTCGGAGGCGCGCTCGACGCCCTCGGCGACGACGTCCAGCCCGTGCGCGAACGCGAGCTCGACGATCGCCCGTACCACCGAGGCGCCGCGGTCGGTGTCGACCTCGCGCACGAACGAGCGGTCGATCTTGAGCACGTCGACCGGCAGGCGGGCGAGCCGTGCGAGCGAGGAGTAGCCGGTGCCGAAGTCGTCGACGGCGATGCGCGCCCCGCGCGCCCGCAGCTCGGAGAGCACCGGGATGGCTGCGGTCGTCTGGACGAGCGCGCTCTCGGTGATCTCGAGGGTCAGGTGCTCCCAGTAGGTGGTGCCCCACGCGGTCTCGATCTGCTCGAGCGCGTCGGGCTCGGACAGGTGCCGGGCCGCGAGGTTGACCGACACGGGCATCTGGAACCGGTCGAGGGCGCGGCGCGCCTGGCCGAGCATGGACAGGCCGATCGGGACGATGAGCCCGGTCTCCTCGGCCAGGTCGATCCAGTCGGCGGGCAGCAGCAGACGGCCGTGGTGGTCCCAGCGGGCGAGCGCCTCGACCTGCAGGACCTCGAGCGTGCGCGCGTCGACGATCGGCTGGTAGTGCGCCGTGAACAGCCCGTCCGCGACCGCAGCCTCGAGCGCGGACCGCTGCAGGCGCTCGGCCTCGACGGCCCGGCGCAGCGCGCGGTCGAAGACCCGGAAGCCCGACCGCGAGCGCTTGGCCTCGAGCATCGCGGTGTCGGCGTGCCGCACGAGGGCCTCGACGTCCACGACGTCCCCGGGCTGCCAGGTCGCGATCCCCACGGACAGGCGCGAGGGTCGGCTGCCCGACGACCGGTCGACGAACCCCTCGCGCAGGCTGCGGGCGATCGCGACGAGCTCGGGGTCGAGCGGTGCGCGGGCGATGACGACGACGAACTCGTCGCCGCCCAGCCGCCCGACGAGCGTCTCGTCGCCGGGCACCGCACCGCGCAGGTACTGCGCCACGCGGCACAGCATGTCGTCGCCGCCGGCATGGCCGTGCACGTCGTTGAAACGCTTGAAGCCGTCGAGGTCGCAGTACACGAGCGAGACTCGGGTGCGCTCGACGTTGGCCCGCTCGAGCACCTCGTGCAGGTGCTGCTGCACCGCGCGCCGGTTGGGCAGGCCCGTGAGGGCGTCGGCGTAGGCCGTGCGGTTGAGCTGGCGCGTCAGGGTGTAGCGCTCGGCCGCGGCGGAGACGATCTGCGCCAGGTCCACCAGGAAGGTGCGTTCGTGCGCGTCGTGCGGGGAGGTCCCGAAGAGCTCGCAGACGTAGCGCCCGTGCGCGATGGGGCGCAGCGTGCCCTCGACGCTCGGGTCGCCGAGCACGGTGCGCGCCTCGTCACGGGCCTGGTGCAGGAGCGCGTCGGCGTCGTGCGCGAACCACGCGGAGTTCGAGACCCGGGCGATCGCGTCGCGCATCCGGTGCTGGCGGTTGGCCGCGTTCTGCGCCTGCCGGACGCGCACCAGCGCGAGCGCAGCGAGACCGAACGCGATCGGGACCGACCACAGGGCCGCGAGCAGCGCGCCGATGTCGTGGTCCGGCATGAACCCGCTCGCGACGAGCATGCAGACGGACTCGAAGCCGGCCGCGACGAGCAGCAGACCCCACGCCGTGACCGAGTGCCGACCGAGGGTCACGATGACATAGGCGATCACGACGACCGTCGCGGCCAGGAGCGTGCCGCCGACCACGTCGGTGGCGACCTCGTCCCCGCCCAGGACGGGGGAGAGGGAGGCGAGCGCGTACGCGGCCAGCGGGACGGAGGCCGCCGCCACCCACCAGCGCACGCGCGGGCCGTGGGCGAACGACCGCGTCGTGGGCAGCGCCAGGAGCAGGAACCCTCCGACGAACAGGGCGTGCACGAAGCCGAGCGTGGCGGGCGCGGCCCCCGGCGCCAGGACGCCCGCGATGCCCCCGACGAGAAGCATGATCCCGATGTCCGCCGACCAGGCCAGGGCCCAGACGGCGCCGACGGGTCGTCGGTCGGTGCGCCACCACAGCCACTGCAGCACGCAGAGGCCTGCGACGAGGCCAGCCGCGACGAGCTGGATCACGCAGACCCACAGGGGAACCGAGCCGAGCACCCTTGAGGGTTCGGCTCGCGCGGGACGCGACCTGAACGGGCATTCGGGTGATCCGCACCCGCGCGGGCGAAAAACGCATCTCACCCGGTGGTTCCGGATGTCCGATCTGCGCACCTGGCACTAACCTGCCCTGGGCGCCCGGTGCCTCGGGCGACCGACGACGACGTGGGAGAACAGATGCCGAGCTGGACGATGACACGGCGCGCAGTCGCCGCAGTGGCGTGCACGGGGCTGGTCGCGACGATCACCGTCGCCGCCGTGACGCCGGCGAGCGCCGCTGACAACGGCCTGGGCGAGCCGCGTGGCTCCGCGGTGAGCACGAAGCCGACCCAGCGCACGGCGCCGGCCGCGAAGCCGGACTCCCTGGTCGCGGGTGTCGTGTACCGGGTCTCGGGCCTCGCCTCGATCTCGAGCGGCACGGCCGCGAGCGCAGCTGCGGGCTCCGTGCGCGCGGCGCTCGCCGCCTCCGGCGCGAAGCTCGCCGAGGGCGCGCACGCGGTCGACGGCGGCGCGAGCTGGTCCGTCGACTTCGCGTCCCCGCTCACGGCCAAGGCCGCAGCCGCCAAGATCGCCGCGGTCGACGCGCTCCCGGGCGTCACCGATGTCGAGCCGAACTACATCTCGACCGCCGACGCGAACGCCCCGGTCAACCCGAGCGACCCGTACCTGCGCGACTACCAGTGGAACATCTGGGACTACCGCGAGGGCGTGGCCGACTCCATCACTTTCCCCAAGGGTGGCTACTCGAGCCACGCGCTCGCGCTCTGGCCCGCGACCAAGGGCAGGTCGTCGGTGGTCGTGGCGGTGCTCGACACCGGCCAGACGACGCACGCGCAGCTCACCAAGGCGACGGTCCCGGGCTACGACTTCATCTCGAGCAAGGCGTCCGCGCGGGACGGCAACGGCCGTGACTCCAACCCCAAGGACCAGGGCGACTGGACCTCGTCGGACGACAGCTCCTGGCACGGCACGCACGTCGCGGGCATCATCGCGGCCGCGCACGACGGCAAGCAGGGCATCGGCAACGCGCCCGGCCTGAAGGTCCAGCACGTGCGCGTGCTCGGCCGCGACGGCGGGACGTCGGCGGACATCGCTGCAGCCATCACGTGGGCGTCGGGCGGTTCGGTGAGCGGCACGTCGAAGAACAAGACGCCCGCCAAGGTCATCAACCTGTCGCTGGGCGGCCGTCACTCGTGCGAGTCGTTCATGCAGAAGGCGATCGACGGCGCGCGCAAGCGCGGGGCCGTGGTCGTCGTCTCGGCTGGCAACTCGAACGAGAGCGCGCTGAAGTTCTCGCCCGCGAGCTGCAAGAACGTGATCACCGTCGCGGCCACCGACGAGTTCGGTGAGCGCGCGTCGTACTCCAACTACGGTTCGGCCGTCGAGCTCGCGGCGCCCGGCGGCGACTCGGGCCGTCTCGTCGCCTCGACGTGGAACTCCGGCACCACGACGCCCGGGTCGGCGACCTGGGGTGCCATGGCGGGCACGAGCCAGGCGGCGCCCGCGGTGTCGGCCGCGGCCGGGATGCTGGCCTCGCTCGGCCTGAGCCGCAGCCAGATCGAGGTCGGGATCGTCAAGGCCGTCTCGACGTTCCCGAAGTACCCGTCGACGCCGTCGTGGACCTGCCGCGGCAAGTGCGGCACCGGTTACCTCGACCTGCAGAAGGTCCTCGCGCCGAAGAGCCGTGTCACGATCAGCGGCACGGTCAAGGTCGGTCGCACGCTGACTGCGTCCTCGTCGTTCACGGGCAGGATCTCGGGCCGTAGCTACACCTGGTACCGCAGCGGTGCGGTCATCAGCGGAGCGAAGAGCTCGACGTACAAGCTGACGTCCGCGGACAAGGGCAAGACCATCAAGGTCAAGGTCACGCCCAAGGGCTCGGGCTCGTACCTCGGCATCACCACCACGTCGCTGTCCACGAGCAAGGTGGGCTGACGGTCCTGAGAGACTGACGCACGGGCACGGTCGTCCTCACCGACGACCGTGCCCGTGCGTCGTTCGGCTCAGGTGAGCGGACACGCGCGTCCGCTCACGCACAGCACGACAGACTCGACGGGACGTCACGCATGACCACGATCGCCGACGCACGACCGGTGCGGACACTCTCGGTGAGCGGACGACGCGCGAGGCGTGCCGCGGTCGCGCTCCTCGCGGGCGTGCTCGTCGGCGGGCCCGTGATCGCGACGCCCGCAGCGGCCGGCGACCTCGGCGTGTACGAGCCACCGGCGACGCAAGAGCAGGAGCCGCTCGCGGCCGGGGTCGTCTACCGGCTCCGGGACGGCGCGACGATCGCGCCGAGCACCGCCGCTGCGATCACCGGCGCGAGCGCGGGGGCCCCGATCGGCACGGTCGCCGCCCCCGCGGGTGACGGCACGGTCGCGGTCGACTTCGCCACGCCCGTGCCCGCCTCCACCGCTCTGCGTGCCGCGCGGGCGTTGGCGGGCGACCCCGCGGTCGAGTGGGCGGAGCCGAACTACCTGGCGTCGAGCGCAGCGGCGCCCCCCGTGACGCCGCGCGACGCGTACTTCCGCGAGTACCAGTGGCACCTGTGGGACTACCGGACCGGCTCGGTGAGCGGCGTGCGGCTCCCGGCGGGCGGGTACTCGACGAGGGCGTTGTCGCTGTGGCCGCGCACGCGCGGGAACGGCACCGTCGTGGCGGTCCTCGACACGGGGATCACGCCGCACCCGGACCTCGACGGCCGCCTCGTCGCGGGTTACGACATGATCTCGAGCCGGTCCGCGGCGCGTGACGGGAACGGTCGGGACGCCGACCCGACCGACGAAGGGGACCTGAGCCAGGGCACGGCGAGTTCGTGGCACGGGACGCACGTCGCGGGCATCGTCGGCGCGACGACGGACCGGACCGGCATGGCGGGCGTCGCGCCGAACGTGCGGATCCAGCCGGTGCGCGTCCTCGGCGCGGGCGGCGGCACGTTCGCGGACATCGCGGCGGGCGTCACCTGGGCCTCGGGCGGCACGGTCTCCGGCACGCGGAAGAACGCGACGCCGGCTCGCGTGCTCAACCTGTCGATCCAGACCGAGGTCGACCTGGCGTGCCCCGCGGTGCTGCAGCAGGCGATCGACGGCGCGCGGGCGCGCGGGGCGGTGGTCGTCGTGGCCGCGGGGAACGCGGCCAAGAGCGCCCTGAAGTCCGTGCCCGCCAACTGCGCGGGGGTGATCACGGTCGCGGCCCTCGACCGGGACGGCCGGCGCACGCCGTACACGAACACGGGCCGTGCCGTCGACCTCGCCGCCCCCGGGGGATCCGGCGCCGACGGCTCCGTGTCGAGCTACGTGTGGTCGACCTGGAACAGCGGCCTGGACTCGCCGGGCGAGCCGACCTGGGTCGGCATGTACGGCACGAGCCAGGCGGCGCCGGCGGTCGCCGGGGGCGCCGCGCTGCTCGCGGGCATGGGGCTCAAGGGCGCGGCGCTCGAACGCGCGCTGCTCTCGGCCGTCTCGCAGTTCCCGGCGTACGCGTCCGGGGCGTGCGTGCGGAGCCAGTGCGGTGCCGGGTGGCTCGACCTGTCGAAGGTCCTCGCCCCGCTCGGACCGGCCACGATCAGCGGGACCGGCGCGGTCGGGCAGCGAGTGACCGCGGCCGTGCCGGCGGGCTTCACGGGCAAGGTGACGGAGCTCCGCTACCGCTGGTACCGCAACGGAGCGGCCGTGGCGGGCGCGACCGGTCGGACGTACCGCGTCGGCACGCAGGACCGCGGTGCGCGGCTCACGGTCACGGTCACGCCCCGCAGCACCGGGTCGTTCTACGCGCGCTCCACCTCGTCCGGTGGACTGCTGGTCGGCCGGTGAGCGACGCGCGGGACCCGGTGGTGCTCGCCGCGCGGCTGCGGGCGGCGGGCTGCGTCTTCGCGGAGGACGAGGCGGCGCTCCTGCTCGCCGAGGACGGCGACGACGCCGCGCTCGACGCGAGGGTCGCACGCCGCTGCGCGGGCGAACCGCTCGAGCCCGTGCTCGGCTGGGCGCGCTTCGCCGGCCTGCGCGTGCACGTCGAGCCCGGGGTGTTCGTGCCGCGCACGCGCACCGAGCTGCTCGTCGACCTGGTCGACGAGCTCCTGGCCGACGGGCCGGACGACGCGCTCGTCGTCGACCTGTGCTGCGGGACCGGCGCGGTAGGCGCCGCCGTGGCCGCACGTCACCCCGCGGCGCAGGTGCATGCCGCGGACGTCGACCCCGCGGCGGTCGCGTGCGCACGGCACAACCTGCCGCCGGACCGGGTCCACGCGGGCGACCTGCTCAGCGCGTTGCCGGCGAGCCTGCGGGGACGCGTCGACGTGGTGGTCGCGAACGCGCCCTACGTGCCGACGGCCGCGATCGCGACGATGCCGCCCGAGGCGCGCGACCACGAGGCGCGGGTCGCGCTGGACGGCGGTGAGGACGGGCTCGCGGTGCACCGCCGGATCGCGGAGCAGGTGCGGCCGTGGCTGAAGGTCGGGGGCGCGGTGCTCGTCGAGACGAGCGAGCGGCAGGCGCCGACGACGGCCACGCTGCTCGCGGCGCAGGGCCTCGCGGTCCGGGTGCACCGCGACGACGAGCGCGACGGCACCGCGGTGGTCGGTCGGCTCGCGGGGGACGGACTGAGCTGACCACGAGCGACGTGGCGTGAGCCACGTCGCACCGTGACGCGACGGCTCCCGTGACCGCCGCGGGGTAGGGTGAGCGGGACCGCTGACCTTCCTTTAACTTCCGTCCCGTGAGGCGGAGAAGGAGTCGCACATGAGTACTGCGCTGCCCTCTGACGATGCCTCCGGGAAGCCGGCACCTGACGCCGCCCCTGAGCCCACCGTCGTCCTCGGTGAGGCGGAGATCGCCCGGGCGCTGACCCGCATCGCGCACGAGGTCCTCGAACGCAACAAGGGCGGGCAGGACCTGGTCCTGCTGGGCATCCCGACCAGGGGAGTGCCCCTGGCCGCGCGCCTCGCCGCGCGCATCGCGGAGGTCGAGCCGGGCCTCGACGCCGCGCGCCTCGTCGGGAGCCTGGACGTCACGATGTACCGCGACGACCTGCGCCAGCACCCCACCCGGTCGATCGGCACGACGCAGCTCCCGGCGGACGTGGACGGCAAGGTCGTCGTCCTCGTGGACGACGTGCTGTTCTCGGGCCGCACGATCCGGGCGGCGCTCGACGCCATCTCGGACCTCGGCCGCCCGCGCGCGGTGCAGCTCGCCGCGCTCGTCGACCGGGGGCACCGCGAGCTGCCGATCCGGGCGGACTTCGTGGGCAAGAACCTGCCGACCTCGCAGACCGAGCGCGTGCGCGTGCTCGTGAGCGAGCTGGACGGCCGCGACGCGGTCCTGATCGAAGGGGCACGCGCGTGAAGCACCTGCTCTCGGCCGCGGACCTCACGCACGAGGACGCGCTGCGCATCCTCGACACGGCGGGCCAGATGGCCGCGACCCAGGCGCGCGAGATCAAGAAGCTCCCCACGCTGCGCGGGCGCACGGTCGTCAACCTGTTCTTCGAGGACTCGACCCGCACGCGCATCAGCTTCGAGACCGCGGCGAAGCGGCTCTCGGCGGACGTCATCAACTTCTCGGCCAAGGGCTCGAGCGTGTCCAAGGGAGAGTCGCTCAAGGACACGGCGCTCACGCTGCAGGCGATGGGCGCGGACGCGGTCGTGATCCGGCACCAGGCCAGCGGCGCGCCGCACACGCTCGCAGCGTCGGGCTGGACGCACGGCGCGGTCGTCAACGCGGGCGACGGGACCCACCAGCACCCGACGCAGGCCCTGCTCGACGCGTACACGCTGCGTCGCCACCTCGTCGGCGAGCGGGGGAGCGTCGACGCGAGCGGGCGCGACCTGCACGGGCTGCACGTCGCGGTCGTCGGCGACGTGCTGCACAGCCGCGTCGCGCGGTCGAACGTCCAGCTGCTGCACACGCTCGGTGCGCGCGTGACGCTCGTCGCGCCGCCCACGCTCGTTCCGGTCGGCGTCGAGGCGTGGCCGTGCGACGTGAGCTACCGCCTCGACGACGTGATCGTGGACGGCAAGCCTGACGCGATCATGATGCTGCGCGTGCAGCGGGAGCGGATGTCGAGCGCCGGTGGCGGTTTCTTCCCGAGCCCGCTGGAGTACTCGCGGGGCTACGGGCTCGACGCGCGACGCATGGCGTCGCTGCCCGAGCACGCGATCGTCCTGCACCCGGGACCGATGAACCGCGGGCTGGAGATCTCGGCCGACGCCGCCGACAGCGACCGGGCCGTCATCGTCGAGCAGGTCGCCAACGGCGTCGCGGTGCGCATGGCGGTGCTGTACCTGCTGCTCGCCGGCGAGCAGCCGACCACGAACAGGAGTGCCGAGTGACCACGTACCTGCTGCGCGACGTCTCCCCGCTGGGGGAGGCGCGCACGGACATCCTGCTCGCCGACGGGGTGGTCGCCGCGATCGGATCGGCCCTCGAGGCCCCGCAGGACGCCGTCGAGATCGACGGGCGCGGGCTCGTCGCGCTGCCCGGTCTGGTCGACCTGCACACCCACCTGCGGGAGCCGGGTCGCGAGGACGCCGAGACGATCGCGAGCGGGACGCGCGCCGCGGCCCTGGGCGGTTTCACCGCGGTGCACGCGATGGCGAACACGACCCCGACCCAGGACACCGCGGGAGTGGTCGAGCAGGTCTGGCACCTGGGCCGCCGTGCCGGGTGGGTCGACGTGTTCCCGGTGGGCGCGGTGACGGTCGGGCTGGGTGGGGAGCGGCTGGCCGAGCTGGGCGCCATGGCCGAGTCCGAGGCGCGCGTGCGGGTGTTCTCCGACGACGGCAAGTGCGTGCACGACCCGGTCGTCATGCGGCGTGCGCTGGAGTACGTCAAGGCGTTCGACGGCGTGATCGCGCAGCACGCGCAGGAGCCGCGGCTCACCGAGGGCTCGCAGATGCACGAGGGCGTCGTCTCCGCCGAGCTGGGGCTCGCGGGGTGGCCCGCGGTGGCCGAGGAGGCGATCGTCGCGCGCGACGTCCTGCTCGCGGAGCACGTGGGCTCGCGCCTGCACGTGTGTCACCTGTCGACCGCGGGTTCGGTGGAGATCGTGCGCTGGGCCAAGTCGCGCGGCATCGACGTGACGGCCGAGGTCACGCCTCACCACCTGATCCTCACCGACGAGCTCGCGCGAGGGTACGACCCGCTGTTCAAGGTGAACCCGCCGCTGCGGACCCAACGCGACGTGGAGGCCGTGCGCGAGGGACTCGCGGACGGGACGATCGACATCGTGGCCACCGACCACGCGCCCCACCCTCGCGAGGACAAGGACTGCGAGTGGGCCGCCGCGGCGTTCGGCATGACCGGGCTCGAGACGGCGCTCTCGGTCGTGCAGGAGACCATGGTCGACACCGGTCGCATGACCTGGGCGGACGTCGCTCGCGTGCTGTCGAGCGCACCGGCCCGGATCGGACGCGTCGACGGGCACGGGCGGCCGCTGGCCGTGGGCGAGCCCGCCAACCTCACGCTCGTCGACCCGGCTGCGCGTCGCGTCGTGCGCCCCGAGGCGCAGGCGAGCAAGTCGGTGAACTCGCCGTTCGGCGGGCGCGAGCTGCCGGGCCGCGTCGTCGCGACCTTCCTGCGCGGTCGCGCGACCGTGCTGGACGGTGCGCCGTGCGACGGTGGATCGGCGGACGCGCGATGACGCTGCGCCAGGGCGTGACGACCGCCGCGATGCTCGCGATCCTGCTGCTCGCGTGGTGGGGGATGCGGGCCGGCTGGGAGCACCGACGACGACGGACCGAGGCCGCGGCGCCGGTCCTGCCCCAGGTGCCCGACGACCCGGGACCGGCGACGTTCGGCCCGCTCGAGTCCGTGTACGTCTCGTCCACCCGCGCGGGTGACTGGCTCGACCGGGTCGTCGCGCACGACCTGGGCGTGCGCAGCCGGGCCGAGGTCAGCGTGCACGCCACCGGCGTGCTGGTCCGACGTGCCGGCGCACGTGACCTGTTCCTGCCGGCACAGACCCTCCGCGGTGCAGGTACCGCTCGTGGGATCGCCGGCAAGGTCGTCTCGCGCGACGGGCTCGTCGTCCTGACCTGGCTGCCGCCCGGCGCGGACGACGAGCGCGGCCTGGACACCGGCCTGCTGCCCCGCCACGCGGCCGACCGCGACGCGCTCGTCGACGCGGTCGCCGCCCTGATCCCTGACACCCCCGCCGCGTCGCTCGGCACACAGGAGAAGCCATGAACCACACCGCCCCCGCGCGGCTCGTCCTCGAGGACGGCCGCAGCTTCGCCGGGCTCGCGTACGGCGCCACCGGCACCACGCTGGGCGAGATCGTCTTCAACACCGGGATGACCGGGTACCAGGAGACGCTCACGGACCCGAGCTACCACCGCCAGATCGTCGTGATGACGGCGCCGCACATCGGCAACACGGGCGTCAACGACGAGGACCAGGAGTCCGGGCAGATCTGGGTCGCCGGGTACGTGGTGCGCGACCCCGCGCGTGTCCCGTCGAACTGGCGCTCGCGCCGGACGCTCGACGACGACCTCGTCGCGCAGGGCATCGTCGGCATCTCCGGGATCGACACGCGTGCCCTGACGCGGCACCTGCGCGAGCGCGGCGTCATGCGCGCCGGCATCTTCTCGGGCGACGCGCTGGGGGACCGGACGGACTCCGAGCTGCTCGAGGACGTGCTGGCCGCGCCCCTGATGGCCGGTGCGGACCTCGCGGGCGAGGTCACGACGGGCGAGGCGTACGTCGTCGAGGCCCTCGACGAGGACGGCGGCGTGCTGGCCGAGCCCCGCGCTGTCGTCGCCGCGGTGGACCTCGGCATCAAGGCCATGACGCCGCAGCGGATGGCCGAGCGCGGCATCCGCGTGCACGTGCTGCCCTCGACCGCGACGATCGACGACGTCCTGGCCACCGCGCCCGACGGCGTCTTCTTCTCGAACGGGCCGGGTGACCCGAGCGCCGCCACGCACGAGATCGACCTGCTGCGCGACGTGCTCGACCGCAAGATCCCGTTCTTCGGCATCTGCTACGGCAACCAGCTGCTGGGCCGCGCGCTCGGCTACGGCACGTACAAGCTCGGCTACGGCCACCGCGGCGTGAACCAGCCGGTGATCGACCGTCGCACGGGCAAGGTCGAGATCACGGCGCACAACCACGGGTTCGCCGTGGACGCGCCGCTCGAGGGCGAGTCGGTCGCGCCGTACGAGGACGGCCGCTACGGGCGCGTCGTCGTGTCGCACGTCGACCTCAACGACGACGTGGTCGAGGGCCTGGAGGCGCTCGACCTGCCCGCGTTCAGCGTGCAGTACCACCCCGAGGCGGCGGCCGGCCCGCACGACGCGGCCTACCTCTTCGACCGCTTCCTCGATCTCATGAACGACACGAAGGGCGCCCACTGATGCCTCGCCGCTCCGACATCTCCAGCGTCCTGGTCATCGGGTCCGGCCCGATCGTGATCGGTCAGGCGTGCGAGTTCGACTACTCGGGGACGCAGGCGTGCCGCGTCCTCAAGGAGGAGGGCCTGCGGGTCGTCCTCGTGAACTCCAACCCCGCGACGATCATGACCGACCCGGAGTTCGCCGACGCGACGTACGTCGAGCCGATCACGACCGACGTGCTGACCTCGATCATCGCGAAGGAGCGCCCCGACGCCCTGCTGCCGACGCTGGGTGGCCAGACCGCGCTCAACGCGGCGATCGCGCTGCACGAGGCCGGCGTGCTCGAGCAGTACGGCGTCGAGCTCATCGGCGCGAACATCGCCGCGATCCAGAAGGGCGAGGACCGCGAGCAGTTCAAGCAGGTCGTCGAGGTCTGCGGCGGCGAGTCCGCGCGCTCGGCGATCGTCCACTCGATCGACGACGCCCTCGCCGCGGTCGAGGACCTCGGCTACCCGGTCGTCGTGCGCCCGTCGTTCACGATGGGCGGGCTCGGCTCGGGCATCGCGTACGACGAGTCGGACCTGCGCCAGATCGCCGGCCAGGGCCTGCACTACTCGCCGACGACCGAGGTGCTCCTCGAGGAGTCGATCCTCGGCTGGAAGGAGTACGAGCTCGAGCTCATGCGCGACAAGCACGACAACGTCGTGGTCGTGTGCTCGATCGAGAACGTCGACGCGGTCGGCGTGCACACGGGCGACTCGGTGACGGTCGCGCCCGCGCTCACGCTCACGGACCGGGAGTACCAGCGGCTGCGCGACATCGGTATCGCGGTGATCCGCGAGGTCGGCGTCGACACCGGTGGCTGCAACATCCAGTTCGCGGTCGAGCCGAGCACGGGCCGGGTCGTCGTGATCGAGATGAACCCGCGCGTGTCGCGCTCGTCGGCGCTCGCGTCGAAGGCGACGGGCTTCCCGATCGCGAAGATCGCCGCCAAGCTCGCGGTGGGCTACACGCTCGACGAGATCCCCAACGACATCACGGGCTCGACGCCCGCGAGCTTCGAGCCGACGCTCGACTACGTCGTCGTCAAGGTCCCGCGGTTCGCGTTCGAGAAGTTCCCGGCCGCCGACCCGACGCTGACGACGACCATGAAGTCGGTCGGCGAGGCCATGGCGCTGGGCCGCAACTTCACCGAGGCGCTCGGCAAGGCCATGCGCTCGATCGACAAGAAGGGCTCGGTGTTCCACTGGGCCGGCGAGCCCGCGACGGGCGACGCGCTGGACGCGCTCGTCACCTCGATCGCGCGACCCACCGAGGGTCGGCTCATCGACGTGCAGCAGGTGCTGCGCGCGGGCGTGAGCGTCGAGACGGTCTACGAGCGCACGGGCATCGACCCGTGGTTCCTCGACCAGATCGTGCTGATCAACGAGGTCGCCGAGGCCACGCGCACCGCGTCCGCGCTCACGCGCGACGTGCTCGTGCACGCCAAGCGGCACGGCCTGTCCGACGCCCAGGTCGCGCAGCTGCGCGGGACGACCGAGGACGCGGTGCGCGGTGCGCGCCACGCCGTCGGCCTGCGCCCGGTCTTCAAGACCGTCGACACGTGCGCGGCCGAGTTCGCAGCCCTGACGCCGTACCACTACTCGTCGTACGACGAGGAGACCGAGGTCGCCCCGCGCGAGCGACCGGCCATCATCATCCTGGGCTCGGGCCCGAACCGCATCGGTCAGGGCATCGAGTTCGACTACTCGTGCGTGCACGCCGCGCTGACCCTCAAGGGCGAGTACGAGACCGTGATGGTCAACTGCAACCCGGAGACGGTCTCGACCGACTACGACACCTCGGACCGCCTGTACTTCGAGCCGCTGACGTTCGAGGACGTGCTCGAGGTCTACGCGGCGGAGCTCGCCGCGGGTCCGGTGGCGGGCCTGATCGTGACGCTCGGCGGCCAGACGCCGCTGTCGCTCGCGCAGCGCCTGCAGGACGCGGGCCTGCCGATCCTCGGCACCCCGCCCGAGGCGATCGACGCTGCGGAGGACCGCGGCGAGTTCGGCAAGGTGCTCGAGGCGGCCGGTCTGCCCGCACCGGCGTTCGGCACCGCGACCACGCTCGCGGGCGCGAAGGACACGGCGCGTCGGATCGGCTTCCCGGTGCTGGTGCGCCCGTCCTACGTCCTGGGCGGCCGCGGCATGGAGATCGTCTACGACGAGCACCAGCTCACCGAGTACGTCGACCGCGCGCTGGAGAACGCCGCGGACGGCGGCCGTGCCGGCACGCTGTCGCCGCTGCTCATCGACCGGTTCCTCGACGACGCGATCGAGATCGACGTCGACGCGCTGTTCGACGGCGAGGAGCTGTTCCTCGGGGGCGTCATGGAGCACATCGAAGAGGCCGGTATCCACTCCGGCGACTCGGCGTGCGTCCTGCCGCCGGTCACGCTGTCGCTCGCCGAGCTCGAGCGGATCCGCCTGTCGACCGAGGCGATCGCCCGTGGGGTCGGCGTGCGCGGGCTGCTCAACATCCAGTTCGCGCTGGTCAGCGACGTGCTGTACGTGCTCGAGGCGAACCCGCGTGCGTCGCGCACCGTGCCGTTCGTCTCGAAGGCCACGGGCGTCTCGCTCGCGAAGGCCGCGGCGCACGTGATGACCGGCAAGACGATCGCGCAGCTCAAGGCCGAGGGGCTGCTGCCCGCGGCCGACGCCTCGGTGCTGGATCTCGAGGCGCCGATCGCGGTCAAGGAGGCCGTGCTGCCGTTCAAGCGGTTCCGCACGGGCGACGGCCACGTGGTCGACACGGTCCTGGGCCCGGAGATGCGCTCGACGGGCGAGGTCATGGGGTTCGACACCGACTTCCCGACGGCATTCGCCAAGTCGCAGGATGCGGCGTTCGGCGGGCTGCCCTCGGGCGGCAAGGTCTTCATCTCGGTGGCCGACCGCGACAAGCGGTCCATCGTCTTCCCGGTCAAGCGCCTGACCGAGCTGGGATTCGAGGTCCTCGCGACCGAGGGCACCGCGACCGTCCTGCGCCGCAACGGCATCCGCTCGACCGTGGTGCGCAAGCACTCGGCGGGCCGGGGCCCGGCGGGGGAGCCGACGATCGTGGACCTGATCGTCGCGGGCGAGGTGGACATGGTCGTCAACACGCCGTCCGGCCAGGGCGCCCGTGCCGACGGCTACGAGATCCGCGCGGCGACCGTCGCGGCGGACAAGGCGATCGCCACGACCGTCCAGCAGCTCGGGGCGGCCGTGCAGGCCATCGAGGCCGCCCGGTCCGGCCCGTACGCGGTCACGAGCCTGCAGGAGCACGCCGCGCAGACCGTCGCGCGGCGCGAGGCGACGGCGAGCGTCTGACGAGCCGCGGGGAGGAGGCCTTCGCCGGCCTCCTCCCCGGCGCGCCGTCAGGCGCAGGGCCGCGCACCGAGGCACGACGAGCACGAGAAGAGGGCACCGCATGGCCGTCACACCGTTCGGCACGAGGCTCGCGACGGCGATGGCCGCGCACGGACCGCTCTGCGTCGGGATCGACCCGCACGCGAGCCTGCTCGACGCGTGGGGCTTGAGCGACGACGCCGAGGGCCTGCGCCGGTTCTCGCTCACGGTCATGGAGGCCGTCGCGGGGCGTGTCGCCGCGGTCAAGCCGCAGGCGGCCTTCTTCGAGCGCCACGGCTCGCGAGGCGTCGCGGTGCTCGAGGAGATCGTCGCCGCGGGACGCGAGACGGGCACGCTCGTCATCGTGGACGCCAAGCGCGGGGACATCGGCTCGACGATGGGCGCCTACGCCGAGGCGTTCCTGCGCGACGGCTCCTCGCTCGCGGGGGACGCGCTGACGGTCTCGCCGTACCTCGGCTTCGGGTCGCTGACCCCCGCGGTCGACCTCGCGCTCTCGTCGGGCCGCGGGCTGTTCGTGCTCTGCCTGACGTCCAACACGGAGGGCCACGAGGTCCAGCACGCGCGCACGACCCGAGGCGACGGGGGCACGGGCGCCTCCGTCGCGGCCGTGATGGCCGCGCACGCCGCGGCGCTCAACGCCGACGCGACGCCCATGGGCTCGATCGGGCTCGTCGTGGGCGCGACGGTGGGCGACGCGGCCGGCCGGACCGGGACCGACCTCACGGCCGTCAACGGACCCCTGCTCGCGCCGGGCGTGGGCGCGCAGGGGGCGGGCGCCGACGAGCTGCGCGAGGTGTTCGGCGCGGCCCGGGGACAGGTGCTCGCCTCCTCGTCGCGAGGCGTGCTGCGCGCCGGGCCGGACGTCGCCGCGCTGCGCGCCGCGGCCGGTGCGGCGGCGCACGAGGCGGCGGCCGCACTGAGCTGAACCGGCCGCGGCCGGCACCCCCGCGAACTGGACAGCGGTCCGGCTCGTACCGGGGTCGCTGCGGCGCGCCCGCAGGGTCCGCGCTGTGGGCGTCTCGCGTCGTCTGCGCAGGTCGCAGGTCCGCGGCACGGGCGTGTTCGCATTGCCGGACCTCGGGGGGGTCGCTAGGTTCACAGATGCGGCCCGCAAGTTCGCGGGGTGACGGTCAGGTCCAGCTCTTGTGACGAGAAGGTGACGCGCGTGGCACTCCCTCCGCTGACTCCCGAACAGCGCGCTGCAGCGCTGCAGAAGGCCGCCGCTGCCCGGCAGGCCCGTGCCGAGGTCAAGAACCGCCTCAAGTACTCGCAGGGAAGCCTCTCGGAGGTCATCAAGCAGGGGCAGCAGGACGAGACCATCGGCAAGCTCAAGGTGGTCTCGCTGCTCGAGTCGCTCCCCGGGGTCGGCAAGGTCAAGGCTCGCGCGATCATGTCGGACATCGGGATCTCCGAGACACGGCGGGGTCGCGGGCTCGGTCCGCACCAGGTCGAGGAGCTCATCAAGCGCTTCGGCTGAGGCGCTCGCCCTGAGGTAGGGTCACGCTGCGCCGCCGCCGGTGACCGGGCACCCGCCGGTGTCGGCAGGCGCAGCGCCACCCGACCACCAAGGAGCTCTCGCCGCCATGACGACGACGCCTGCGCGGCTCACCGTGCTCGCCGGACCGACAGCGGTGGGCAAGGGAACGGTCTCGGCCGACGTCCGGGCGCGCTACCCCGAGGTGTGGCTCTCGGTGTCCGCGACGACGCGTGCGCCGCGGCCGGGCGAGATCGACGGCGTGCACTACCACTTCGTGTCGGCCGAGGAGTTCGACCGCATGGCGCAGTCCGGCGAGCTGCTCGAGTGGGCCGTGGTGCACGGCCGCAACCGCTACGGGACGCCCCGCGGGCCCGTGGAGGAGCGCCTCGCCGCGGGTGTGCCGACGCTCCTCGAGATCGACCTCCAGGGCGCGCGCCAGGTCCGCGAGTCGATGCCCGACGCCCGGTTCGTCTTCCTCGCGCCGCCGTCGTTCGACGAGCTGGTGCGCCGGCTCGTCGGGCGGGGGACCGAGGGTGCGGAGGAGCGCGAGCGACGTCTGCAGACGGCGCGGGTCGAGCTCGCGGCGGCCTCCGAGTTCGACCACGTCATCGTCAACGACGAGGTGACGCGCGCCACGGACGAGCTCGTGCACGTCATGGGAGTCGTCCGCGCCTGACGCCCGGGTAGACTGTCGGGCAGATCGTCGATCAGCCACACCCCACCCAAGCCTCGGGAGTCCTCCGTGTCCGGAACCGTCGCCGCCCCCACGGGCATCACCGACCCGCCGATCGACCAGCTCCTCGAGCGCGCCGACTCGAAGTACGCCCTCGTGCTGTACTCGGCCAAGCGTGCGCGTCAGATCAACGCCTACTACTCGCAGCTCAACGAGGGCCTGCTCGAGTACGTCGGCCCGCTGGTCGAGACGCGTCCGCAGGAGAAGCCGCTCTCGATCGCGATGCGTGAGATCGACCGTGGCCTGCTGACCGTCGAGGCCACCGAGGCCTGAGTCCCGCGACCGCCCGCGAGAGGAGCACGCGCGTGCGCATCGTGCTGGGTGTCGCGGGCGGTATCGCCGCCTACAAGGCGGTCCTTCTGCTGCGCCAGCTGCGCGAGGCCGGCCACGAGGTCCGCGTCGTGCCGACGCGGGCCGCGCTCGAGTTCGTCGGCCGTCCGACGTGGGAGGCCCTCTCGGGCCAGCGTGTCACGACCGACGTCTTCGAGGACGTCGACGAGGTCGCGCACGTCGCGATCGGGCAGCACGCCGATCTGGTCGTCGTGGCCCCGGCGACCGCCGACCTGCTCGCACGCGCCGCGACCGGTCAGGCGGACGACCTGCTGACCGCGACTCTCCTGGTCACGCGCGCGCCGGTGCTGCTCGCGCCCGCGATGCACACCGAGATGTGGGAGCACCCCGCGACCGTCGCGAACGTCGCGCTGCTGCGCGCGCGCGGCGTGCACGTGCTCGACCCGGCCTCCGGGCGGCTCACGGGCACCGACACCGGCCCGGGACGGCTGCCCGAGCCGGACGTCATCGCCGCCGCCGCGCTGCGGCTCGTCGAGCCGGCTCAAGCCGAGACCGCACCAGGTGGCCACGCGGCTGAGACCGCGGATGTCCACAGCACGCACGACCTCGCCGGTTGGCGGGTCGTGGTGTCGGCCGGCGGGACCCGGGAGCCGATCGACCCCGTGCGCTTCCTGGGCAACCGGTCCTCCGGGCGTCAGGGCGTCGCGCTGGCCTCCGCCGCGGCGCAGCGTGGAGCGCAGGTGACGCTCGTCGCCGCGAACCTGGCCGTCCCCGCGCCTGACGGCGTCGTCGTCGTGCCGGTCGGCACGGCCGCACAGCTCCGCGAGGCCGTGCGCTCGGCGGCCAAGGACGCCGAGGCGGTCGTGATGGCCGCCGCGGTCGCGGACTTCCGGCCGGTGAGCCCCGCCGAGACCAAGATCAAGAAGCGCGCCGGTGCCCAGGCGCCGACGATCGAGCTCGTCGAGAACGTCGACGTGCTGGCCGAGCTCGCCCGTGACCGGCTGCGTCCGGGGCAGGTCGTCGTCGGCTTCGCGGCCGAGACGGGTGACGACCAGGGGTCGGTGCTGGAGCACGGCCGGTCCAAGGCGCTGCGCAAGGGTGCGGACCTGCTCGTCGTGAACGCCGTGGGCGACGGGCTCGGCTTCGGGACGGCGGAGAACGACGTGACGATCCTCGACGCGCGCGGTGAGCCGGTGGCGACCGCCAGCGGGAGCAAGGACGCGGTCGCCCACGCGGTGTGGGACGCCGTCCGCGCACTGGGCTGAGCACGGGTCCGGGCCTGCACGCGATTACGCTGAGCCCATGACTGATCCTGCGATGCGCCTGTTCACGTCGGAGTCGGTGACGGAGGGCCATCCGGACAAGATCTGCGACCAGATCTCGGACTCGATCCTCGACGCGATCCTCGACCAGGACCCCGACGCTCGCGTCGCCGTCGAGACCATGGTGACCACGGGCCTCGTGCACGTCGCCGGCGAGGTCTCGACCGAGGCGTACGTCGAGATCCCTCAGATCATCCGCCAGGTCGTGCGGGAGATCGGCTACACGTCGTCGCACATCGGTTTCGACGGCGAGTCGTGCGGCGTGTCCGTCTCGAT
Source organism: Cellulomonas sp. A375-1 (assembly GCF_001040865.1). Lineage (NCBI taxonomy): Bacteria > Bacillati > Actinomycetota > Actinomycetes > Micrococcales > Cellulomonadaceae > Cellulomonas > Cellulomonas sp. A375-1. Next base: position 20,565 of record NZ_LFKW01000043.1, read on the forward strand.
CGGTCAGCAGTCGCCGGACATCGCGATGGGTGTGGCCAAGTCGCTCGAGCTTCGTGAGGACGCCGAGGACCACGACGAGCTCGACACCCAGGGCGCGGGCGACCAGGGCCTCATGTTCGGCTACGCGTCGGACGAGACGGCCTCGCTCATGCCCCTGCCGATCTGGCTGGCCCACCGCCTCGCGGAGCGCCTCGCGCTCGTCCGCAAGGAGGGGATCGTCGCGGGCCTGCGCCCCGACGGCAAGACGCAGGTGACGATCGGGTACGACGGCGACCGCCCCGTGCGCCTCGACGCGCTCGTGCTGTCGACCCAGCACGAGCCGGACGTGCACCTGGAGACGCAGCTGCGGCCCGCGATCATTGAGCACGTCATCGAGCCGGTGCTCGCGCAGGTCGACCTCGACACGTCGTCGTACGACCTGTTCGTGAACCCGACGGGCCAGTTCGTCGTCGGCGGCCCGCAGGGCGACGCCGGCCTCACGGGGCGCAAGATCATCGTCGACACGTACGGCGGGTTCGCGCGGCACGGCGGCGGAGCGTTCTCGGGCAAGGACCCGTCAAAGGTCGACCGCTCGGCCGCGTACGCGATGCGCTGGGTTGCCAAGAACGTCGTCGCTGCGGGGCTCGCGCGCCGCTGCGAGGTGCAGGTCGCGTACGCGATCGGCAAGGCGCACCCCGTCGGGCTGTACGTCGAGACGTTCGGCACGGGCCTGGTCGACGACGCGCGTCTGACCGCGGCGATCCGGCAGGTGTTCGACCTGCGTCCGGCGGCGATCATCCGCACGCTCGACCTGCAGCGGCCGATCTACCGCCGGACCGCGGCCTACGGTCACTTCGGCCGTGAGCTTCCCGAGTTCACGTGGGAGCGCACCGACCGCGTCGACGAGCTGCGCGCGGCTGTCGGCTGACCGATCGACGTGCCCGCCGAACCGTCGGCGCGACCGCAGGACGCAGCGCCCCCGGGATGCCACCGACGTGGGCGGACGATGGTGAGATGAGCCCGTGGAGACGACGCCCGAGCAGCTGACGCTCGACGGCGTGCCCGCACCGCGCGCACGCCGTCGTCCCCGCACGGCGGGTGACCTCGCGACCGAGCTCCCCGTCGCGCGCGTGTGCATCGACCTGCCGCCTGCGCACCTCGACCGCCCGTTCGAGTACGCGGTCCCGGCCGCGCTGTCCGACGACGCGCAGCCTGGGACGCGCGTCAAGGTGCGGTTCGGCGGCCAGGACGTCGACGGGTACGTGCTGGAGCGGGCCGACGAGGCCGAGCACGACGGTGCGCTGGTGCCGCTGCGCCGGGTGGTGTCCGCCGAGGTGGTGCTGCACCCCGCCACGGCGCGCCTCGCGCGCGCGGTCGCGGACCGCTGGGCCGGGACGCTCGCCGACGTGCTGCGGCTCGCGATCCCGCCGCGCCACGCGCGCGTCGAGGCCGAGTCCTCACCGGACGAGCCGACGGACGTTCCGCCGCCGTCGCCCTCGGCGACCGCGTGGACGGACTACCGCGGCGGCTCCGCGTTCGTGCAGCACGTCACCGGCGGGGGAGCGCCGCGTGCGGTGTGGACCGCGCTCCCCGGCGGTCCCGGCGCGCGGTGGCCCGACGCGATCGCGCAGGCGGTCGCGGCCGCGGTGCTCGGGGGCCGGGGGGCGCTCGTCGTCGTCCCGGACGCGCGTGACGTGGACCGGGTCTTGGCCGCGCTCGAGGACGCCGGGGTGCCGCGCTGGGCACCGGGTCTGCGTGGCGGCGCCGTGCGGCTCACGGCCGACGACGGTCCGAGCCCGCGCTACCGCGCGTTCCTCGCGGCCTCGCGCGGGCAGGCCGATGTCGTGGTCGGGACGCGCGCCGCTGCCTTCGCGCCCGTGCACGACCTGGGGCTCGTGGTCTGCTGGGACGACGGCGACTCGCTGCACGCCGAACCACGGGCGCCGTACCCGCACGTGCGGGAGGTGCTGGCCCTGCGCTCGGAGATCGAGCAGGCGGCACTGCTTGTCGGAGCGCACGGGCGCACGGTCGAGGCGCAGGCGCTCGTGGCCGCAGGCTGGGCGCACGACGTCAGCGCCGACCGGGCACGCGTCCGGGCGCGCACGCCGAGAGTACGAGCGCTCACGTCGACCGAGCTCGCGC
>NZ_LFKW01000044.1:0-11861 GCF_001040865.1 Cellulomonas sp. A375-1
CCGTCGTCACCGGCGGCGCGGCTCGGCCACGCCGTGGGGCCGGGACTCCACGACGCGCTGATCGCCGCCGGGCGCGCGTCGCCCGAGCAGGAGCCAGGCGCCCGCGCACGACCCCCGCAGCGCGGGCCACAGCGTGGTCGCCGGGTGCCGCAGCGCGTGCCCCCGGCCACCGCCGCGCGTCCCCACGTCCCAGGCGTAGCCCGGCGCGCCCGCGAGCCAGCGCAGCGCTGCGCGACGCGGGAGGTTGCGGCGCGCGAACAGCAGGCGGTTGCGGCAGTTGTAGTAGCGGTACAGCGCCGACTTGCCCGTGCCCTGCGTCCCGCCGACGTCATGGGTCGCCACGACGTCGTCGCGCACGACGAGGCGAGCGCCCGCCCGGTTGGCGCGCACGCTCAGCTCGAGGTCCTCCCAGTACATGAAGTACGCGTCGCTGAAGCCGCCGATCCGCTCCCACAGGCCGGCGGACAGCGCGAGGCACGCGCCCGTGAGCCACGGCTCATGGTCCGGGTCGAGCGGGCCGCGGGTCGCCAGCGCACCGGTGCGCAGGTCGAGCGTGCCGCGCGAGAACGCGGGCCGCCCGTCGCCGTGCCGCACCGCGGGGGCGATCATCAGGGCGTCGTCGGCGGCAGCCTGCGCGAGCAGGTCGGCGGCGGCGTGGGGGTCGATCTCGACGTCGGGGTTGAGCAGCAGCAGGGCCCGGCTGCCGAGCGCCAGCGCGCGTGCGGCGCCGGCGTTCATGCCCGCCCCGAAGCCGACGTTCGGCTGGGTGACGAGCTCCCAGCCGTGCCGGTCCGCGAGCGCGGTGATCGCCGCGCGCTCGTCGGGCGAGCTCAGGTTGTCCACGACCACGACCCGCACACCGGGGGTCGCGGCGAACGCGCTCAGGTTGCGCGCGAGCAGCGCGGACGAGCCGTAGTTGACGACGACGACCGCACCGTCCGCGGGTGTCTCGTCAGGGGCGGTCTGCGGCATGTGCCCGATCGTAACGACGCGACCCCGGGGCTGGTCGTGGATCGGTCGGTCAGCTGCGCGGCCGCGCCTTGACGGCTGTCCCGTCGGACCAGACGTTGCCGGACAGGACGAGCGCGTTGAGCGTCGCCTGGTCCGCGACGATCGCGCAGCCGGCGTGGATCTGGGTCCGGGTGAACACGTTGCTCTTCAGCGCCACGGGGCTGATCTGGCCGTACCCCTTCTCGGCGAGGTTCACCGCGCAGCCTCCGTCGCTGATGTGGTTGCCCACCATCGAGAGGTTGCTGACCGCACCCTGGTCCTGCGTGACCATCACCGACGCACTGTGCGAGCCGGAGAACGTGTTGCGCAGCAGCTTGATGCCGTCGCCCTTGCTGATCTGGACGTTGTCGTCGTGCGTCCAGTCACCGCCCTGGTTCGGGTCGTTCGCGAACCGCACGTTGTCGTGCAACCACGAGTCCTGCACCAGGACGTCGCCGTCCGTGACCATGAGCTGGTCGGTCACCGTGTGGATGTCCACCCGCGTGAGCGTGAAGTTGCTGCCGATGACGCCGCGCAGGTGAGGCGAGGGGATCCGCGCGTAGAGCTCGGAGTCCTCGATCGTGACGCTGCCGCTGCCCTGCACCATCACGAGGGCGATGCTGGCGCTGACCGCACGGCCGTTGATCACCGAGTTGCGGATGACCGTGCCGGGCGCCTGGACCCAGACGATGCCGCGGATCTCCTTGCCGTCGATGACGGTGCCGGGCTCGGTGACCTTCACGTCGCCGTCGACGACCGTCAGGCGCGTGCCGGTGGGGACGCCCGTGTTGCCGGGCCCGGGACGCCCGGTGGACGGCGCGCTCGGCGACGGGCTGGGCGTGCTCGGCGGGCGCGTCGGGGACGTCGTCGGCTGCGGGGCCGGGCTGGTGCTCGGCGCGGGCGACGGCGTGGCCGAGGCTGTCGGGCTCGGCGACGCGGTCGCGCCGGGGCTGGGGGTCGTCGACGGGCTCGGGGCCGGGGTCGTGATGCCCGGCCGGTTCCGGGAGATCGGCTGGTCGACGCCCTCGCACCGCCAGAAGCGGACCAGGCAGACGGTCGCCTGGTTGCGTCCCTCGTCGGCGTTCTCGAACCGCACCTCGGTACCGAGGGACCCGGCCGCGGACGAGCCGCCCGCGGCTCCCGCAGCGGCACCGCCGTCGGTCGCACCGGCCGGTGCGACGCCGTCAGCGAGGGGCGCCGGACGGGCGGCGACGTGGGGCGCCGGGGCACCGACCTCGTCGAGGACGACCTGGGCCGAGGCCATGCCGCCGGCGACCATGCCGACCAAGAGCGCGCCGACGACGGTCGCGACCGCCGAGAGTGCTCGTTGTCCGATCATCGCCCCAGGTTCTCTGTCCGGCTGCTTCACTGTCCGACTGCGCGACGACGGCGCTGCGAGGGCGCCGTCGTTGGTTCGGGAGCCTAGGGCGAGCACACGGACGAGTGAATGGGACCCGGCGATCGGGCGTCCTGATCGCCGGCGGACGGGCGAGCGCCTGGACGCGCGCCACGCGGGCCCACCAGGCATGACGGCGCAATCGTGACATCGCCGACATCGAGATGTGACCTTCGTCACAGCCGTTATCGAATTGCGACCAAACCGACAATCAGGAGAGCTCGCGGAACCACTTCACCAGGGCCGCGAGGACGAACAGGGTCGTGGCCAGCACGAGAGCGCCGTACACGACGAGGAACGCGACGGGCAGACCGAGCAGCAGGAACGACAGGCACAGGACGCCGTAGTCCGTGGGCACCAGGAGCAGTGCGCGCAACCGGCCCGCCTGCCCCGGCTCCGCGACGCTCGTCGTCCCGCGCGCGCGGCGCATCTGCTCGGTGAGGATCATCGCGAAGAACAGCACGGTGCCGACGACCGCGTGCAGCAGCGGGATCGCGAGCCACCCGTCGTCGACGGCGTCGAACCGGTAGAGCCCGACGAGCAGCGCGAGCGGCAGTGTCACGACCTTCGTGGCATCCACGACGTGGTCGAGCCACTCGCCCGCCTGGCTCGAGGTGCCCGACAGCCGCGCGACCTGCCCGTCGGCCGAGTCGAGCGCGTAGCCCAGGACGAGCGCGCCGGCCACGACGACGCCCAGCCACCACGTCTGCGGCAGCAGAGCGAGCAGCGCGATGCCCGTGAACGTCGCGAGCGCGCTGAGACCGGTCACCTGGTTCGGGGTGAGCCCGCGGGAGTACGCCCACGCGGCCAGGAACCGCCCCAGACGCCGGTTGACGAACCGCGAGTACGCGGGTGCGCCACGTGCGGCCGTCTTCTGCGCCGCGACCAGGCGCGCGTACGCCTCGCGGTACGAGCTCGACCGGTCGGCCGCGGGCACGGGCGCGGTGCGCTCACTCACCGTGCGCCACCGCCGTCACGGCGACGGACCGGGCACCGTCGCGTCCCGCGTCGCCCCGCCTCCGCACCCGCTGCGGGCCGGGCGCGCTGCGCGCGACCAGGTCGCGGGCCAGCGACTCGTACCCCGTCGCGACGTCGTCCCAGTCGAAGTCCCGCGCCCGCTCGCGCAGCGACGCACCCGCCGACGCGGTCGCGGTCGGGTCGGCCTCGGCGGCCTCGACCGCACGGGCCACTCCCGCGGCGTCGCCGAAGTACCGGCCGTGCTCGCGCAGCACGTCGCGGTTGAAGGAGACGTCGTAGGCGATCGTGGCCGTTCCGGCACCGATCGCGCGCAGGAGCGACGGGTTCGTCCCGCCGACGCTGTGGCCGTGCACGTACGTCGCGGCGTTGGCGTAGAGCTGGTCGAGCAGCTCGGCGTCCCACACCCCGCCGAGGAAGCGCACGCGCGGGTCGTCGGCGGCCGCCGCGTGCACCCGGTTCGTGTAGTCGTCCGCGTACGGCGCCGAGCCCACGACGACGAGAGGGCGCTCCGCCGCGCTCGCGACATACCCTGCGACCGCGAGCTCGACGTGGTTCTCCGGCTCGAACCGCGCGACGACGAGGTGGTACCCCCCGGGCGTCAGGTCGAGCTCACCGAGGCGACTCGACTCCTGGGCGATCACCGGCGCGCCGTACGCGAGGTACCGGGTCGGCACACCGAACTCGTCGGTGTAGTAGCGGGCGATCCCCGGCGCGTCGGCGATCAGCGCGTCCGACCAGCGCACCGCGAGCTCCTCGGCGCGGCGGTAGTAGCGCTGTCCCGTGGGACCCCACTTGGCACGCTTCCACTCCAGTCCGTCGACGTGGGTCGCGACCGGGATCCGCGCGGTGCGCAGGGCCGGCAGGAGCGGGGCGTTGGCGGCGTTGAAGACGAACGCGGCGTCGACCCGGTGGCCGAGCACGTGGCCGACCGAGAGCGCCGTGTGGCTCAGCGTCTCCAGGGAGCGCTTGCGCAGCGCGGGCAGCACGACTCGGCGCATGCCCAGGTAGGTCGGCAGACCCTCGTCGTCCGGATGCGAGCGGCAATAGACGACGACGCGGTGCCCCCGCTCGGCGAGCCGGCGGCCGACCTCCTCGACGGCCGTCTCGAAGCCTCCGTAGCGCGCCGGGACACCGCGCGTGCCGATCATCGCGATCGACAACGGTGCCGGCCGCGGACCGGCCCCCTGCCGTGCCCTGCCCAACGTCATCAGCTCCTGAGGTAGGCGACCTGGTGAGGATATCGACCGCTTTGACGCCGTTCACTGCACCTTGTCCGGTTTCACCCGCTTGGCCCCGTGCCGAGCGCGGGTACGCCGGCGCCCGGGGGCCCCGCCGCGGCCGGCGGCGCCCCCATTCTGTGATGCACGTCACTTCTTGACGGGTGCGCATTTCGTGATTCAGGTCACGGGTCAATTCGGACAGATCGCGCAATAGGAGCGATTTGGTGCCGGTTTACGCGATTCGTCGGGGACGGGCACGGGATCTCCACAAGTCCGAATTGCTCCGCGGTTCGGCGCCTTGACCTGCGGCGTTACCTCCCGCGCTGGGCGAGAAGGGCGTACATAGGCCTTTAGGGCCAGAAATCCCGTCCTTACAGACCGGTAACTTTTGAGTCGGTTCCACCGATTGATCCGCCAAGAGGTGCATTTCCTCGGGCGAGGCGACAAAGGCGTCGCGCGTCAATTTCACCCGTTCTTTCACCCCCTCATGGAGCACGCAATGAAGCACGTCCCCCTGCCCCGCGTGAACGCCGGCACACCGGCCGCGCGGCGCATCGGCGCCACCGCGGTCGCGGCACTCCTCGCGACCGGGCTCGCGCTGCCCGCACAGGCGGCCGCGACGTCCGCGACCACCGCGACCCCGACCGCGACGGTCTCCCCCACCGTCCGCCACGAGTGGCGCACGGTCGCGGCCGACACGTTCTCGCGCACGACCTCCGACGGCTGGGGCGCAGCCGAGACCGGCGGCGACTGGCGGCACACCGGCACCGCGACGCAGTTCTCGACCGTGGGCGGCAAGGGCGTCCTGACGGTGACGCGCGCCGGGTCCACGATCACGTCCGCCCTGCCCTCGGCGACGTCGACGAGCACCGTCCTGACCGCGACGACGACCGCACAGGCCGCGCAGACGGGCAGCGGGACCCACCTGTCGTACCTCGCACGCCGCGTCGGCACCGCGAGCTACGGCGCCAAGGTCCGGCTGCAGGCCTCGGGCGTGAGCACCCTCGCGCTCGTCGAGAGCGGCACGTCGCTGACCACCGCGACGCTGCCCGGGACGTTCGGCGCCGGGGACCCGATCACGGTCCGCGTCGAGGCCGCGGGCACCAGCCCGACGACGCTGCGCGCGAAGGCCTGGCGCGCAGGCACCGTCGAGCCGAGCGACTGGACGCTCACCGCGACGAGCTCGACCGCGGCGCTGCAGACCGCGGGCGACGTCGCTGTGAACTCCTACCTGTCGGGCTCGGTCACGAACCTGCCGCAGCCGTTCGCGTACGACGACGTCACGGTGTCGCAGCTCGTCGACGTGCCGAACGCCCTGCCGAACGCGCGCTTCACGAGCACCTCGACGGACCTCGCCGCGACGTTCGACGCCACAGCCTCCGCGGACGACGACGGCACGATCGCGCAGTACAGCTGGGCGTTCGGCGACGGCGAGACCGCGACCGGTGCCACCGCCGAGCACAGCTACGCGCAGGCCGGCACCTACGCGGTGACGCTCGCGGTGACCGACAACGACGGCGACACGTCGACCACCACGCAGGACGTCGTCGTCACCGAGCCCGCACCCCCGGCGCTCGCCGCGGACGACTTCGACGTCACCCGCACCGGTGGCTGGGGCACGGCCGACGAGGGCGGCGCCTGGACGCACGCCGGCTCGGTCGCCAACTACGCGGTCGCCACCCCGAACGGCCGCCAGGTCGTCACGGCGGCCGGGTCCACCCGGACGTCCGAGCTCACCGCGGTGTCCAGCACCGAGACGGACCTCACCACGACGGTGAGCGTCGACAAGCCTGCGACCGGCTCCGGGGTGTACCTCGCGGCGATCGGCCGCAAGGTCGCGACCAACAGCTACAGCGCCCGCGTGCGCCTGCTCGACACGGGTGCGGCGCAGCTCGGCGTGGCGATGAACTCCACGACGCTGTCCTCGACCAGCCTCCCCGGCTACTCGACGGGCGACAAGCTGCAGGTCCGCGTGCAGGTCTCCGGCACCAAGCCCACGACTCTGCGTGCCAAGGCCTGGCGCCAGGGGACGACCGAGCCCGCCGACTGGCAGGTCGTCGCGACCGACAGCACCGCGTCCCTCCAGACGGCCGGCGGCGTCGGCGTCAGCACCTACGTCGCCAGCAGCGCCACCAACGCGCCGCTGACCGCGCAGTGGACGGACCTGCTCGCGACGTCGATCGACGACGACCCGGCCGTGAGCCCGGAGCCCTCGCAGCCCGACGACGACAAGGGTGAGCAGACGCCCGAGACCGGCACGGCGCAGCCCGGTCCCACGAACACCGGCGCACGCCAGAGCGTGTTCTCGAAGGTGCACGAGGGCAATCTCGTGATCAGCACCGACGGCACCGTGATCGACGGCTGGGACATTCGCGGCTACGTCAATGTCAAGGCGAAGAACGTGGTCATCCGCAACTCCATCATCCGTGGTTCCGTTCCTGCTCAGCGCAATGATCTGGTGCGCGTCCAGGGCGACGACTACTCGGTGACGATCGAGGACTCGACGTTGCGCCCGAGCGAGCTGTCGCCGAACGTCGACGGCGTCAAGGGCTGGAACTTCACCCTGCGTCGCGTCGACATCTCCGACGTCGTCGACCCGGTGCACATCCACGGCGACAACGTGACGGTCGTCGACTCGTGGCTGCACGACAACTCGCACTACGACAACGACCCGAACTGGAGCGGTGGCCCGAGCCACGACGACACCATCCAGATCCAGGGTGGTGCGAACATCACGATCCACCACAACACGCTGGAGGACTCCTACAGCGCGGCACTGATGATCACGCAGGCGACCGCAGCGGTCACCGGCATCAGGATCACGGACAACTGGATCGACAACGGCGGGTGCAGCATCAACATCGCCGACAACGCGACGCGCGGCGCCCTGGCCGGTGCCGTCATCACGGGCAACACGTTCGGCCGCGGCCAGACGTACAAGAACTGCGCCATCCGGGTCCCCACGGCCTGGACGCTCGACGTGGCCGGGAACGCCTACGTCGACGGTGTGGCGGTCGCGCGCACCAACTTCTGACGCCGACCGACGAAGGGCGGGCGCGCTCGAGGGCGCCCGCCCTTCGTCATGCGCGGATCAGGCCCCGCACGCCAGCTGCGGGCCGTGCCGGCCGGCATCGAGGGTCGGCGTGCGCTCGATCTCGAGAGTCTCGACGCCCGCCGCAGTCGTGACGCGCGCCTGCACGCTCGTCGTCTGCCCCGGCGTCAGCACCACGTCGAGCGCCGCCACCTGGCGGCCGTCCTGCTCCTGCCGGCGCGGTCCGACCGTCACCGGCGCACCGCCGTCGACGCTCACCGTGACCTCGTCGAGCGTCCCGCCGCGCGGCGCGTACAGGAGCACCTGCGTCGCGATGCTCCCCGCGGGCACGCCGTTGACCCCGCCCCCGGTGACGTAGACGGGCAGCGTGCCGGCGGCGTCGGCGGGCGCGTTGCTGGTCAGGGTCAGCTCGAGCTGCGTGGCGGCGCCGGCGGGCGAGCACGTCAGGGCATCGGCCGCCAGGTCCGTCGCCAGGTAGTAGTCCATCTTCGAGATCGTGCGGTCGTTGAGGAACACGCCCGCCGTGCGCGCCGCGCGCTCGGAGTCGCCGAGGAAGTCCCGCAGCAGCCCCGCGTCCCGGAGCCGGGCGGTGACCGCGTCGTCGGCGGTCCAGACCGCGACCCGCCCGTCGCCGGCCGCCTCCCGGACCGTCTCCACCAGGGCCGTCCCGTCGTACCCCCCGGCGAGGGTCGCCGCGGTGACGGCCTGCGCGACCGCCGCGAAGTACGCGTCCGAGTCGTCGCCGTCCGGGTACTGCAGGTACACGCCCGACAGCAGCGTCTCGAGCGCGTTGCCCGCGTCGAGCACCGCGCCGTCGGGCGTCGTCGTCGGGCCGATCACCGACAGGAGCGAGGCGAGCACGACGGGGTCGACCGTGATCACGCCGTCGACGTCGCGCCCCGTGTCGAGCGTCCACAGCGCGCGGGCGAGCTCGGCGGTCCGGCCGAAGTCGGGCGTGGCCGTGACGGACTGCATGAACCTCGCCGGTGCGTCGCCGAACAGCGCGAGCTCCGCGGCGCTCCACGGCAGCACTGTCGCCTCGGGCCGGGCCAGGGAACGCGCCGGTCGCTGGTCGCCGAGCTCGATCTGGCCGTCGACGGCGTGCACCTCGAGCACCGAGCCGACGATGCCACCCGCGCTGCGGAGCTCGGCGGGGTTGAGCACGAGGACCAGGTAGCTGCGCGGCCCGTCCGCACCCAGCAGCGTCGGGATGGTCGCGAGCGCGGTGTCGGCGCCGTCGAGCTGCGTCGCCAGGTCCGCGAGCTCGTCGCGCACGGGGACGAACCTGTCCGCGAGCGTTCCCACGAGTGCGTCGACGTCGACGTCGCGCAACCTCGCGACCGCCGCGTCGGTCGCGGCGCTGGCCTGTGCGACCGCGGGCGCGGCCGTCCGCAGCGCGGCGACGTCGATGCGACCGTCACGCGGCACGAGCGCGTCGAGCGAGAGCCCGTCGGACGCCTCGACGAGCGGCGGGAGCGCCCCCGTGGCCATGCCCTCGAGCGCGTCGGCCACGGCGGACGCCGCACCGAGCTGCTCACCGAGGAACGGCACGTGCTCCGCGACGCGCCACACCGGGTCACCGGTGGCAGCGCTCGCGCGCGCAGCCGCGTCCTGCAGACCGGGGACGAGCGGGTCGAGCGCGGCGACGTCCCCGTCGGAGACCGCGGCGCGCGCGGCCGTCAGGTCGTCCTGCGCGTCCCGCAACGCGCCGACGAGCTGGATGCCGCGCCACACGAGCCAGCCGCCCGCGACGACCAGCACCAGCAGGACGACGCCCAGTCCTCGACGGACCAGGCGGGTCCACCCCCATCGAGGGCTGGGCGCCGGGTCGACGTCCGAAGCCCCGGCGACGTCCCCGGGAGGATCGCCGACGGACGCCTCGGGGTGCACGGTCAATACGCTCCCGTCCCTGCCAGCACGGCGCGTCCGGTCTTCCACAGGATCATGAGGTCCATCGCGACCGACCAGTTGTCCACGTACCGCAGGTCGAGCCGGACCGACTCCTCCCAGTCGAGGTCCGAGCGGCCGCTCACCTGCCACAGGCCCGTCAGCCCGGGCTTGACGTGCAGGCGGCGCTGGACGCTGTCGTGGTAGTCGGCGACCTCGGACTCGAGCGGCGGGCGCGGCCCGACGATCGACATGTCGCCGCGCACGACGTTCCACAGCTGGGGGAGCTCGTCGATCGAGAACCGCCGCAGCACGCGTCCGACGCGCGTCACGCGGGGGTCCTGCCGCATCTTGAACAGCACGTCGTTGCCCTCGGAGAGCTCCTGGAGCTCCGAGCGGCGCCGGTCCGCGTCCACGTACATCGTGCGCAGCTTGTAGATCGTGAACGTGGAGCCGTCGATGCCGACGCGAGTCTGCTTGTAGAACGCGGGCCCGCGCGAGTCGAGCCGGATCGCCACGGCGCTGACCAGCACGATCGGCAGCGCGACGATGCTCGCCAGGACGGACACGGCGAAGTCGAGCAGGGACTTGCCGATGAGCTTGCGCCGCGGCTGGTCGACCTGGACCTCGAGCAGCGAGAGCCCGGCGGTGGGACGCACCGACAGCCGCGGCCCGGCGACCTCGACCAGGTCGGGCGCGACCACGAGGTGCGCACCCGCGCGGCCGAGCGCCCACGACAGCCGACGCAGCGCCTCGCCGTGGACCGAGGCACCGGTCACGACGACGACCTCGGCGGCCCGGTCCGCGACGACCTGGACGACGTCCGCGATCGCGCCGACCACGGGCACGCCCTCGACGAGATCCGCGTCGTCGACGGACGGCAGGCACACGCCGTCGACCCGGTAGCCGTGGTGGACCGCGGCGGACAGGTCCCGCACCACCCGGCCGGCCGACTTCTGGTCGCCCACGACGATCGTGCCCATCATCGCGGTGCCCGAGCACCGCTGGCGGTGCAGCCGCAGCCGCATCGCGTACCGCTGGAGGCCGGCGAGCACGACGACGCCGGGGATGCCGAGCAGCACGACGTGCCGCGGGACGTCGACCCGCGTGAAGTAGGCGAGCGCCATCACCACGACGCCGAGGGTCACCGCCGCGCGACCGAGCGCCTGGAACTCCGTCGGCCCGTCACCCAGCACGTTGCGCCCGTACCCGCGGCACAGGCCCACAGCCGCGACGAACAGCGGCGCGGCGAGCAACGCCACGACCACGGTGCGCGAGGTCGGGACCGCCGAGACGGCGACCGCGGCACCCACGAGCGCCGCGGCGACGACGTCGCTCAGCATCGCCAGCAGCGCGTAGCGCACCCCCATGTGCTGCCACAGCACGCGGCGCGCGCTCATCGAGTTGAAGATCGTCTCCCGGGGGACGAACGGCTCCGGTGACGCCCAGGACCGGCGTGGCTCGACCGCACGTCCTCGGCGGTCGGGCAGTCCTGGAACAGCGGCCGGGGCTCTCCCCACGGTGAGCGTCATCAGCGATCTCTCCCCCATCAGCACCCTGGAACGTCCCGCACGACGTTCCAGTGACAGAAGGAGGCTATTCGCCCGCTTAGATACCGTCAGCGTTCTTTGTCCGTTTTCACCCGGTTCGCGACCCGTTTGGACCCCATCGGGTGAGGGGGCGGGCGTCAGGCCTTGGTGTGGTACCTCTGCTGCGCGGCCTCGAGCCCCTCGAGCACCACGGCCTCGACGGCGTCCGCGGCGTGGTCGAGCAGCCAGGGCAGCTCCTTCGCCTCGGTCTTCGAGAAGTCCTTGAGCACGAAGTCGGCCGGGTCCTGGCGGCCCGGCGGCCGCCCGACACCCACGCGCACCCGCACGTAGTCCTTGGTGCCGAGCGCCTTGGTGGTGTCCCGCAGGCCGTTGTGGCCGCCCTCGCCGCCGCCGCGCTTGAGCCGCACGTCGGCGAACGGGATGTCGAGCTCGTCGTGCACCATGACGACGCGCTCGGGCTCGACGCCGTAGTACTTCGCGAGCGCGGCGACGGGGCCGCCCGACACGTTCATGTACGTGGTCGGCTTGGCCAGGACGACGCGCGGGCCGGGGGCGCCGCCGGGCAGCACGCCGAGGCGCGCCTCGGCGACCGCGGCCTGCGGGCGGCGCGACAGCAGTCCGCCGGCACGCGCCCCGAACGGCACGCCCGTGCGCCGCGCGAGCTCGTCGAGCACCATCTGCCCGACGTTGTGCCGGTTGCCCGCGTACTGCGGCCCGGGGTTGCCGAGGCCCACGACGAGCCAGGGTCCGTCGGTCACGGAGGTCCTCCAGGTGGGAGCGTGGCGGGG
>NZ_LFKW01000044.1:11967-31746 GCF_001040865.1 Cellulomonas sp. A375-1
GCGTCGGCGTCGATCAGGTGCGAGCGGAGGCTCAGGCGCCTGCGGCCTCGGCGGCCGCAGCGTCCTCGGCAAGGTCCTCGGCCGACGCGCGCGGCGTCGAGATCGCGACGATCGCGAGGTCCGCGTCGTCCGACAGCGTCGAGCCCGTGGGCAGCGGGATGTCGCTGGCCTTGACGATCGTGCCGTCGGCCAGGCCCGTGATGTCGACCTCGACCGACGAGGGCAGGTGCGTGGCCTCGGCCTCGAGCGCCAGCGTCTGCGTCTCGACGACGTGGATCGTGCCGGGGGCGGACTCGCCGACGACCACGACGGGGATCTCGACGAGGACCTTCTCGCCCTTCTTCACGATGAGGAGGTCGACGTGCTCGATGACGTTGCGGACCGGCTCGCGCTGGACGTCCTTGGCGAGGGCGAGCACCGGCTTGCCGTCGATCTCGATCTCGAACAGCGCGTTGGCCTGCTTCACCGCGAGCATCGTCTGGTGGCCCGGCAGGGCGACGTGCACCGGCTCGGTGCCGTGCCCGTACAGGACGGCGGGGATCTGACCCGCGCGACGCAGGCGGCGCGCGGCACCCTTGCCGAACTCGGTGCGGGCGGTGGCGGCGAGCTTGACCTCGGACACGATGACTCCAGTGGTGCAGGGCGCACGGTGGCGCGCGGAACTGACGAAGGCTGGCGCTTGGGCCGGTGGTCCCACGAGGGGACGGAAGTTCAGGCGCAGCCTCGACGCGGGGCGCAGGACGGGCGTCACGCACACACGCGGAGGCGCTCGCCCAGTCGATCACGGACTGAACGGTGCGGTGGGTGGTGCTCCAACCGGCCGTCCGACGTCCCTCGCCGAGGCAACCCGAGGATCTTACAGGCTGCAGGGACCAGGCCCCAACCGGGGCCCGGTCACCGACCGGGCGACGTTCGTCTCAGGCGTTGCCGTCGAACAGGCTCGTCACCGAGCCGTCGTCGAACACCTCACGGATCGCGCGGGCGATCAGCGGGGCGATCGACAGGACCGTGAGCTGCTCGAAGCGCTTCTCGTCCTCGACCGGCAGCGTGTCCGTGATGACGACCTCACGCACGCCGCACGAGCTGAGGCGGCCCACGGCCGGCTCCGACAGGATGCCGTGCGTCGCGGCGACGATCACGTCCTTCGCGCCGGCCTCCTTGAGCACCCGCACGGCCTCGGCGATCGTGCCGCCCGTGTCGATCAGGTCGTCGACGAGCACGCACGAGCGGCCCTCGACGTCACCGACCACGCGGTTGGCGACCGACTTGTTGGCGGTGCGGACGTCACGCGTCTTGTGCACGAACGCGAGCGGGCCTCCGCCGAGCTTGGCGGCCCACTGCTCGGCCACGCGGATGCGACCGGCGTCGGGTGAGACCACAGTGACGTTCGTCAGGTCGACGCGCGAGCGCACGTAGTCCACAAGGATCGGCATGGCCCACAGGTGGTCCACAGGGCCGTCGAAGAAGCCCTGGATCTGCGACGTATGCAGGTCGACCGACATGATGCGGTCCGCACCGGCGGTCTTGAACAT
Organism: Cellulomonas sp. A375-1; assembly: GCF_001040865.1. Taxonomy (NCBI): domain Bacteria; kingdom Bacillati; phylum Actinomycetota; class Actinomycetes; order Micrococcales; family Cellulomonadaceae; genus Cellulomonas; species Cellulomonas sp. A375-1. The sequence continues at coordinate 13,500 of NZ_LFKW01000044.1, forward strand.
GTCGGCCAGCAGGCGCGCCGAGATGGGCTCACGGCCGCGGCTCTTCTTGTCCTGGCGCGCGTAGCCGTAGAACGGCGCGACGACCGTGATCGTCTTGGCCGAGGCGCGCTTGAGCGCGTCGACCATGAGCAGCTGCTCCATGATCCACTTGTTGATCACGGGCGAGGCGTGCGACTGCAGGACGAACGCGTCCGCACCGCGCACCGACTCCCCGAACCGCGTGTAGATCTCGCCGTTGGCGAAGTCGTACGCGGTGGTCGGGACGAGCTCGATGCCGAGCTCCTCGGCCACCGACTCGGACAGCTCGGCGTGCGCCCGGCCCGAGACGACGACCAGTCGCTTCTCGCCGTCGTGGGAGATGATCCCGGTCATCGCGTGTGCGTCCCCTCGGTGCCGTTCTCGGTGGTCCGTGCCGGGTCCGGCAGGTGGGCGGGCTGGTCGGGCAGGGTCGGCGGCGGCGTCACCGGGATGCCGCGGGCCGCGGTCGCGGCGCGCTCGCGCTCGGCACGGGCCTGCGGCGACAGGTCGTCGTCACCCGTCGAGCCGGTCGCCTTGGCGGCGGCCTCGGCCGCGGGGGTGCCCGCGCGTGAGCGCTGCACCCAGCCCTCGATGTTGCGCTGCGCACCCGCGCTCACGCCGAGCGCCCCGGCGGGGACGTCACGGCGGATCACCGAGCCGGCGCCGGTGTACGCGCCGTCGCCGATCGTGACCGGCGCGACGAACATGTTGTCCGCGCCCGTGCGGGCGTGCGAGCCGATCGTCGTGCGGTGCTTGTGCACGCCGTCGTAGTTGACCGTCACCGACGCGGCGCCGACGTTCGAGTGCTCGCCGATCGTCGCGTCCCCGATGTACGACAGGTGCGGGACCTTCGAGCCGTCGCCGATCTGCGCGTTCTTGGTCTCGACGAACGTGCCGATCTTGCCCTTGCGGCCCAGGACCGTGCCGGGGCGCAGGTACGCGAACGGTCCGACGCTGGCCTTCTCGCCGATCACCGCGAGGCTGCCGTGCGTGCGCGACACCGTCGCGCCCTTGCCGACCTCGACGTCGGTGAGCGTGGTGTCCGGGCCGATCTTCGCGCCCTCGCGGACCACCGTCGCGCCGTGCAGCTGCGTGCCGGGCAGGAGCGTCACGTCACGCTCGAGCTCCACGTCGACGTCGACCCACGTCGTGGCCGGGTCGACGATCGTGACGCCCTCGCGCATCCAGTCCTCGAGCAGGCGGCGGTTGAGCTCGGCTGCGAGCGCCGCGAGCTGGACGCGGTCGTTCACGCCCTCGACCGCGTACGGGTCGTCGGTGCGCAGCGCACGCACGTGGCCGCCGTCCTCACGCGCGATCGCCAGCACGTCGGTCAGGTACACCTCGCCCTGCGCGTTGTCGCGGCCCAGGCGCCCGAGCGCGCTGCGCAGCACCGCGGCGTCGAACACGTAGATGGAGGAGTTGATCTCGCCGATCGCACGCTCGTCGTCGGACGCGTCCTTGTGCTCGACGATCCGCAGCACGTCTCCCGTGCCGGGCTCGCGCACGATCCGGCCGTAGCCGGTCGCGTCCTCGAGCTCGGTGGTGAGCACCGTGACGGCGTTGCCGTCGGCGTGGTGGGCCGCGAGCAGCTCGCCCAGCGTGCCCGCGTCGAGCAGGGGGACGTCACCCGCGACGACGACGACCGCGCCCTCGAGCAGCACGCCCGACGCGGACCCGGGTACGCCCGGGCCGTCGAGCGCGGCCACCGCGCCGGCCTGCGCGGCGGCGTCGAGCGCCGACATCGCGACCTGGACCGCGCGGCCCGTGCCGGGGATGGCGTCCTGGTCGGCGATCAGCGCCTCGGGCGCGATGTCCGCGACGTGCGCGGCGACCTTCTCGCGCTCGTGCCGCACGACGACGACCACACGGGCCGGGTCGAGGGACTGAGCGGTCGCCAGCGCGTGCCCGAGCATGCTCCGGCCGGCCAGGGTGTGCAGGACCTTGGGTGTCGCCGAGCGCATCCGTGTTCCTTCGCCTGCGGCGAGGACGATGACGGCGGCTGGGCGGGGGGTGGTCACCTGTGGGTGCTCCTCGCGGGGTGTGCCCGACGAGCCGGGCGGCGGAACCGTGCGCGTCCGTCACTCTACCGCCGCGCTCCCCCGCTCCCGGACGGTCCGGGAGTCCCGGCCGTCCGGTGTGACCAAGGACCCACCCGCGTGCCGGGGCGACGACGACACGACCCCGACGCGCCGACCTGCGGCGGCACACCACCCGTTCGCCGGATCGACCGGCCGCCCCCGCTCTGCCACGGTGCTCACGGCGCGCACCGGGCGCGGCAGACAGGGGGCCTCGACATGAGGACACGCATCGCCGCGTCGATCGGCGCACTCGTACTCTCGCTCGGGGTGCTCCTGGCACCCGCTGCGTCCGCCGCGGACGAGACCTACACCGTCACGGCGACCGTCACGACGCGCGGCGGCACACCGATCCCGTACGCGGCCATCGAGATCCGTCCTGCCGGCGCGCCAGAGGACGCCGACCCGATCGCGCGGCAGGAGACGGCGTCCGACGGGAGCGCGATTCTCAAGGGCGTCGCCGTCGGCGACTACGTCGTCACCTACACGGAGTGGCGACAGTCGATCCCCGTGGCCGCGACCGTCACCGTCGACGGGCACGAGACCGTGTCCTTCGTCGACGAGAAGCTCGTCGCCCTGTCCGCCCGGCTCGTCGACGACGAGACCGGCAAGGCGGTCGACGATGGTTGGGTCAAGGGCCGACCCCGCGTCGGGGGCTACTCCTTCCTCAACCTGATCGGCGACGCGGACGGGCGCGGAACGACGTTCGCCCTCGCGGGCACCTACGACCTGTGGACGGTCGCGGGCGGCGGGTCGCACAACTACATGCCGACGCGCGTCGGGACGGTCACGCTCCGGGTCGGCCAGGACGTCACCGGACGCGTGTATCGCCTCGTTCGTCAGCCGCAGATCAAGGGCAGGGTCACCGCAGGCGGGAAGGGCAAGTCCGTCTGGATCCACGGCTCCCCCAACTTCAGCACCACCTCGGGCCCCAACGGGCGGTTCTCGAGCTATGAGGCACCTGGCAGCTACGTCCTGCACGTGCCGGGCGACGTCGGCTACTTCACCACGTACTCGGGCAGCACGGTACGCAGGCCCGACGCAGAGAAGATCGTGGTGCGGCCGGGACGCGACAGCGTCGCCGACATCGCGCTCGTGCAGCGCGCGACGGTCACCGGTCGCGTCGTGGGTCGCGACGGCCGGCCCGCCAAGGGCATCGCCGTCTACGCCGCGAACGTCGACCGCACGGGCAGGGTCAACGCGACGACCGACCGGGACGGGCGGTACACGCTGCGCGGGCTCGCGACCGGGCAGGTCTCGATCGTGGCGCAGGGCGGGACGTCGTCGCTGCCCGCCGAGGGCAAGGCGACCGTGTGGGCGCGTCAGGGCGAGACAGTCGCGGCCAAGCAGATCACGCTGATGGACGACGCGATCATCTACGGCCAGGTCAAGACCACGGGCTCGAGCCCCACCAAGCAGGACGTCTCGCTGTCGACCTCGTCGGGCGAGTTCCTCGGCACGTTCCGGCCCGACGCCGACGGCTGGGTCGGCTTTGCGGCGCTTCCCGCCGGGACGTACTACGTGCACGTCGACGGCTCGAACCTGCGCCGTCAGGTCGTCGTCCGCGCGCACAAGACGGCGACGTTCGGGACCCTCACGCGCGGCGAGCTGCGGACCGTGTCCGGCAAGGTCACCGACTGGGCGGGCAAGCCCGTCGCGGGGGCGTCCGTGCACGTCTACGACCAGTACGGCACGGCGTACGCGACGGTGCGCACCGGGTCCACCGGCAGGTACACGATCCGCAGCGTGGTCTCCGGCAGCTACCAGGTGAAGGTCACGCCGAAGGCGTCCAGCCCGCTCGCATGGGGGCAGGTCGCCCTCAGCGTGCGCGCCGGCAAGGACTCCGTGCGGGACGTGCGGCTCGGCAAGGGCGCGACCGTCACCGGGCTCGTCGTGAACACCAAGGGCAAGCCCGCGATCGGGGTCACGGTCTGGTCGCAGGAGGGCCACAAGGCCACGACCGACGCGACCGGCCGCTACACCCTCACGGGCGTCAAGCCGGGCCGGCAGACCCTGAAGATCACCGACCCCGACTACGTGGGCGGCTACCGCGACGCGACGACGACCGTGACCGCCAAGGGTGGCGCGACCGTCACCGCCGCGCGAGCGACCGTCCGCTGACCTCGTCCCCGCCTCGCCCGAGCGTCCACCGCCGGGCGAGGCGGCGGGCAGTCACCGCACCGACGACCACCGTCGCGCCGAAGCCGACGAGCAGCAGCGCGACCAGGTCGAGCTCGCGCCCCTCGCGCAGCGGGTGGTCCGCCAGGTCCACGAGCGCGGTGGTGGCGGTCCCCCAGCCGAGCACGACGCTCGTCGTCAGCACCCCGACGAGCCCGACGACCGCGCGCCGCGTGCGGGCCTCGATCGCCCCGCCGGCCGCGGCGGGCACCATCAGCACCGAGAACACGATCGCGATCCCGAGCGTCTCGACCACCGAGAACCCCGTCTCGGCGCCGACGACGTCCGCGACGAGCCGCATCAGCACCCGCGCGACGAGTGCCGTGCCCAGCCCGACGACGACCGCTGCCCCGCCCGCCGCGCCGACGGCCTTTCCCCACGCTCGCCTCGTGCGGTCCGTCCTCTCGGAGCGGTCGTCCGCAGGGGCGGGCTCGGAGGCGCCGAGCGGCACCGTCGGATCGGCGGTCAACGTGGCTTCGTCAGTCGTCATGCCGTCCCATGAGCCGACGACAGCCCGCGAGGTACCCGCGCACGCCACGATCACTCGTTCGTGTCGAGGTCACCGCCGCCGGACTGGATGGATGGCTCCGCCCCCAGGATTCGAACCTGGACCGCAAGGCTCCAAAGGCCTGCGTGCTGCCGTTACACCAGGGCGGATCGTCGGTCGCGCGCGGCGCCGACGGCGCCCCAGTCTGCCAGCCCGCCCCCCACAACCCGCACCGCCGCCCGGCACCCGACGAGCACGGCGCCGGAGGAGCACGGCCTCGGACGAGCACGGCGTCGAGATCGGCAGTTCGGCGTGAGATCGGCAGTCGGGAGTGCCGACCTCACGCGAGAGTGCCGACCTCACGGGAGAGTGCCGACCTCGCGCGGGGCCGCCGAGCTCACGCGGGGGGCGGGGGCTGGGCGAGCAGGGTGCTGGTGAGAAGCGGGGCTGGTGAGGGGCGTGGGCACGGCATGATGGGGGCCGTGGCGGAGAAGCGAGCACCTCGGTCCCGGATGACCGGGGTCCAGCGGCGTGCCCAGCTGCTCGACGTCTCGCGCAAGCTGTTCGCCGAGAAGGGGTTCGACGGCACGAGCGTCGAGGAGATCGCGGCGCGCGCCGAGGTGTCCAAGCCGGTGGTGTACGAGCACTTCGGCGGCAAGGAAGGGGTCTACGCGGTCGTCGTCGACCGCGAGATCCAGGGCCTGACCGGCGCGCTCACGGGTGCGCTCGAGGGCGGCGGGCACCCGAAGGTGCTGGTCGAGCGGACCGCGCTGGCGCTGCTGTCGTACATCGAGTCCAACGAGGACGGGTTCCGGATCCTCGTGCGGGACTCCCCCGTGGCGCAGGCGACCGGCACGTTCTCGAGCCTGATCGGCGACGTCGCCACGCAGGTCGAGCACCTGCTCGCCGACGAGTTCAAGAAGCAGGGTCAGGACCCGAAGGCCGCGCCCATCTATGCGCAGATGCTCGTCGGGATGGTGGCCCTGACGGGGCAGTGGTGGCTCGACGCGCGCCGGCCAGGCAAGACGGACGTCGCCGCTCACCTCGTGAACCTCGCGTGGAACGGGTTGTCCGCGCTCGAGCGCCGGCCCTCCCTCACGAAGGTCACCGTGGTCGAGTCGGCGCACGCGACGCCCGACGCCGCGGGGCGCGCGACGGCCGTCGACGCACCCTGACCCCCAGCCGGCCCTGGAACTCCACCCGCCGCCAGTTCGACAGGTCCGGGCGGGAGTTTGTCGATGTCGAGTAATCTCGTCGGCATGGCACCCGACGACGGCACGCCCCACGACGAGGTGGACCGGATCGTCGCTGCCTGGCAGCGCGAGCGGCCCGACCTGGACGTCCGCCCGCTCGAGGTGCTCTCGCGCGTGAGCCGCCTCGCACGGCACCTGGACCTCGCCCGGCGCGGCGCGTTCGAGCGCCACGACCTGGAGACCTGGGAGTTCGACGTGCTCTCCGCGCTGCGGCGCGCGGGTGCGCCGTACCGCCTGTCCCCCGGCGCGCTGCTGACGCTCACGCTCGTGACGTCCGGGACCATGACGAACCGCATCGACCGGCTCGCGGACAAGGGTCTGGTCGAGCGTCAGCCGTCGCCCGACGACCGGCGCGGCGTGCTCGTGCAGCTCACCCCGAGCGGCCTGGCGCGCGTGGACGCCGCGTTCGCGGACCTGCTCGACACCGAGCGCACGCTCCTGGGCGACCTGGCCGAGCCGGACCGCACGCAGCTCGCGGCGCTCCTGCGCGAGGCCCTCCTCCCGTTCGACTCCCCCCACACCCCCTGACCCCCCGCGCGACCCAGCGCCTGCTCCGGCCAACACCGGCGTGTCGCGCGAGCAAGCGCTGGGTCGCGGGCGGTGGGGTCAGGTGGTGAGCTCGGCGGCCTCCAGCCAGGCCTCTTCGAGCTCGTCGCGCTCGGCGGCCAGGGCGCGCAGCTCGGTGTCGAGACGCTGGATCGCCTCGTAGTCGGTGGCCTGGGCCGCGAGCTGGGTGTGCAGCGCGGACTCGAGCTCGGCGATCTTGGCCAGGCGGCGCTCGATGCGGGCGACCTCCTTGCGCGCGGTGCGCACGTCCGCGGCCGAGCGCGCCGGGGTCGGTGCCGCGCCGGCGCCGGTGGACGCGGTCTCGTCGGACGACGAGGGCTGCGCCGACGATCCCGACGAGGGCCCTGACGACGGTCCTGACGACGAGCCCGCTGTCAGCGCCGCACGACGCAGCGCGAGGTACTCCTCGACGCCGCCCGGCAGGTCGCGCAGGTTCCCGTCGCCGAGCAGCGCGAGCTGCCGGTCGCACACGCGCTCGAGCAGGTAGCGGTCGTGCGAGACGACGATCAGCGTGCCCGGCCAGCCGTCGAGCAGGTCCTCAAGAGCCGCGAGCGTGTCGGTGTCGAGGTCATTGGTCGGCTCGTCGAGCAGCAGCACGTTCGGCTCGCCGACGAGCAGGCGCAGCAGCGACAGCCGGCGGCGCTCGCCGCCGGACAGGTCCCGCACGGGCGTGCGCGCACGGTCGCGCGTGAAGCCGAGCCGTTCGACGAGCTGCGCCGCGGTGAGCTCCTTGCCGCCGACGACGACCGAGCGCTTCTCGGCCTCGATGACCTCGATGACCCGCAGGTCGGCGACCTCGTCGAGGTCCTCGACGTCCTGCTGCAGCTCGGCGACCTGGACCGTCTTGCCGCGCTTGACGCGGCCCGTGTCGGGCTTGAGGCGGCCGGACAGCAGGCGCAGCAGGCTCGTCTTGCCCGCGCCGTTGACGCCGACGAGCCCGTACCGGTCGCCCGGCCCGATCCGCCACGTGACGCCGTCCAGCAGCGTGCGGCCGCCGAACGCGAGCGTGACGTCCTCGACGTCGAGCACGTCCTTGCCGAGCCGCGCGGTCGCCATGCGCGACAGCTCGAGCGGGTCGCGCGGCGGCGGCTCGTCGGCGATGAGCGCGTTGGCGGCGTCGATGCGGAACTTGGGCTTGGACGTGCGTGCGGGAGCGCCGCGGCGCAGCCACGCAAGCTCCTTGCGCAGCAGGTTCTGCCGCTTCTCCTCGGTGACCGCCGCGGTCCGCGACCGCTCGGCGCGCGCGAGCACGTAGGCCGCGTAGCCGCCGTCGTACTGGTCGACCCCGCCGTCGTGCACCTCCCACGTGCGCGTGCAGACCGCGTCGAGGAACCAGCGGTCGTGGGTCACGACGACGAGCGCTCCCGAGCTGCGCGCGAACCGCTGGACCAGGTGATCGGCGAGCCAGGCCACACCCTCGACGTCGAGGTGGTTGGTGGGCTCGTCGAGCACGAGCACCTCGTCGTCGCGGACGAGCAGCGCGGCCAGGGCGACGCGGCGGCGCTGACCGCCGGACAGCGTGGCGACGTCGGCCTGCGGGTCGACGTCCGGCAGCAGGCCCGCGTGCACGGCGCGAATGCGCGGGTCCGAGGCCCACTCGTGCGCGTCCGCCGAGCCGTGGATCGCGTCGATCACGGTGCCGGGTGCCAGGTCGTCGCGCTGGTCGAGCATCGCCAGCCGGACGCCACCGGCACGCGTGACACGGCCGTCGTCGGGCTCCTGGACGCCCGCCAGGACGCGCAGCAGCGTGGACTTGCCGGCGCCGTTCGGGCCGACGACGCCGATGCGCTGCCCGTCGTCCAGCCCGAGGCTGACCTCGTCGAGGAGGACACGGGTGCCGAGCGCGAGGGTGACGCGATCCGCGCCGAGCAGGTGAGCCATGAGGGTACGAGGCTACCGGCCCGGCGCGGCACGTCCGCGCTCAGCGGGACAGGTACGCGCCCAGGGCGTCGAGGATGCTCGCGCACCCGGTCTCGCGGTTGACGGCGTCCTGCTCGCCGCCGGTGTACACGCCCTGCTCGATGTAGGTGAGCCGCGTCCCGCCGTCGACGGCCTCGAAGAGCGTGGTGACCAGCGACGTCGAGAAGTACTCCTCGCCGATCCACATGTCGTAGGTGTGCACGATCCGCCGGTTCTCGACGAGGTCGCTGTACCGGGCGACGAAGCGGCTGCGCGGGCCGTCGTGCCACACACCGTCCTCGACGGTCGTCCCGCCGACCCGGAAGTCGTGGCTGGCCTCGCTGGTCTCGAAGCCAGGGTCGTTGCCGAACCACTGCGCGCGCTCGTCGGCGTCGGCGTGCGCGGCCCACACGCGCTCCACGGGCACCGGGTAGGTGCGCTCGAGGGTGAACGTCGCGTGGGCGAGGTCGGTCGTCGTGCTGGTCATGGCTGCTCCTGGGATGCGTCGACGAGGTGCTCGCCGAGGCGGTCGAGGCGGCGCTCGGCCGGCGTGCGCTGGTGCTGGAGCCAGGCCGTCGGTCCGACGAGCGCGTCGGGGACGAGCGTGCAGGTGCGGACGCGGCCGACCTTGTGCGAGGTCACGATGCCCGCGGCCTCGAGCACCGCGAGGTGCTGCAGGACCGCCGGGAGCGACATCGCCAGGGGTTCGGCGAGCGTGCCGACCGTAGCGGGACCGCGGACGAGTCGTTCGACGATCGCCCGGCGGCTCGCGTCCGACAGGGCGCGGAACGCCGTGTCGAGATCGGAATGGTTAAGCATCTCCTTAAGTATCAGACCCGACGAGGCCACCGTCAAGAGGTGCGTGCGATCAGGAGGCGGTCAGTCGGTCGAGACGACGCGGGCACCGGGCACCGGGCCGGACGCCGTGAGCACCCGGTCCGCCGCACCCGAGGCGGTGAACGCCGCCGCGAGCACGAGCGCGTGCTGACGGCTGCGCGCCAGCGCGGCGACCGTGGGGCCCGAGCCCGAGACGATCACGCCCAGCGCGCCCGCGTCCTGCGCGACCGCGAGCGGCTCGGCCAGGCGCGGGTCGAGCTCCAGCGCCGCCGGCTGCAGGTCGTTGTGGAGCGCCGCGCCCAGCGCGCGGGCGTCCCCCGCGCGCAGCGCCTGCAGCAGCGGCACGTCGTCGTCCAGGTCCGGCGGGAGCGCCACGTCCTGTGCGTCCGCGCGCAGCGCGTCGAGCGCGCCGTACACCACGCCCGCCGACAGGCCGCGGTCCTGCACCGCGAACGCCCAGTGGAACTCGCCGCGCCCGAGCACCGGCGTGAGCAGGTCGCCGCGGCCCTGACCGACCGCGGTGTGACCCTGCAGGACGAACGGCACGTCCGAGCCGAGCCGCGCGGCCAGCGCGAGAAGGTCCGCGCGCGACAGCCCGGTCTGCCACAGCGCGTCGCACGCGAGGAGCGCCGCGGCGGCGTCCGCCGAACCGCCGGCCATACCGCCCGCCACGGGCACGCCCTTGTCGATGTGCAGGTGGACGCCCTCGTCGATCCCCGCGGCCTCGGCCAGCAGCTCCGCGGCACGCAGCGCGAGGTTCGACGCGTCGGTCGGCACGAGCTCGTGCTGCGGACCCGAGACCGTCACCACGCGCTCGTCGGACGTGCGCGCCGTGACCTCCTCGAACACCGAGACGGCTTGGAAGACGGTCGTCAGCGCGTGGTAGCCGTCGCGGTCGACCGGCCCCACGTGGAGCGAGAGGTTGACCTTGCCGGGGGCGCGCACACGCACCTCGCGCGTGGTGGCGACGTCCACCGGGCTCAGCGTCACGGCTCCACTGTGCCAGCCCGCGACCGACCGCGCGGGTCAGGCCGCAGGCTGACCTCCGGAAGGCGCTCCGCGATCCGGGCGAACCCCCCGATGTCGACCGTCTCACCGCGCGCCTGCGCGTCGACCCCGGCCTCGGCCAGGGCGGTCACCGTGGCCTCGCCCGAGCCGAACAGCGGCGCGAGCGCCGCGCGCAGCATCTTGCGACGCTGCGCGAACGCGGTGTCGACGACCTGGAACACCTGCTCACGCGTCGCGGACGTGCGCGGCGGCTCGCGGCGGTCCAGCCGGACGAGCGCCGAGTCGACGTTCGGGACCGGCCAGAACACCGAGCGCCCGATCGTGGACGTGCGGCGGACGTGGGCGTACCAGGCGGCCTTCGCCGAGGGCACGCCGTACGTCCGGCTCCCCGGCGGCGCAGCGAGCCGGTCGGCGACCTCGGCCTGCACCATGACGAGCCCGTGCTCGAGCGAGTCGAACCGCTCGAGGAACGTCAGCAGCACGGGCACCGAGACGTTGTAGGGCAGGTTCGCGACGAGCGCGCGCGGCGGCGGCCCGGGGAGCTGGGTGACCTCGAGCGCGTCGCGCAGCACGACCGTGAGCCGCGCGCGGCCCTCGTCGTCCCGCAGCACCGCGTGACCGTCCTCGTCATCGACGCGGTGCAGCCCCGGCACGTGCGTGGCGACCGTCTCGGGGAGCAGGCGCGCGAGCACGGGGTCGATCTCGACCGCCACGACGTCCGCGTCCGCCTCGAGCAGCCCGAGCGTGAGCGACCCCAGGCCCGGTCCGATCTCGACCACGCGCATCCGCGGCTCGACGTCGGCCTGACGCACGATCTTGCGGACCGTCCCGCCGTCGAGCACGAAGTTCTGCCCGAGCGTCTTCGTCGGCCGCACGCCCGCACGCTCCGCGAGCTCGCGGATCTGGGCGGGCCCGAGCAGCGTCACGGGCGAGGTCATGCCCGCAAGCCTACGAGGGCGCCCGCCCCGGTCACGCCACCACACCCCTCGCGGGTGCGGGACGGACCAGGACGGGCGCCCTCGTCGTGCGGGTGTGCGCTCAGCTGAACAGGCGCGGGCCGCAGTGCGGCCACTGCCCGGCGCCGGAGCGCAGGTAGAGCATCTTGGCGCGCGACGTCTGCTCCGCGGGCGACGCCTGCGAGGGCAGGCCCGCGCCGCCGACCGAGCGCCACGTGCCCACCGAGAACTGGTAGAGGCCGTGGTAGAGGCCGTTCGCCGAGACGATCGACGGGTTGCCGCCGGACTCGCACTTGGCGAGCGCCGCCCAGTTCAGCGAGTCCGCGTCGCGCGTGTCACCGATCGGGCCAGCCTTGCCGGAGCCGCCGCCGCCCGTGGTCACGGGGCGCTTCTTGGTGCCGACCGCGACGACCTCGTCGACCGGGTTGCGCGTCTGGGTGTCGGCGACGAGCACGCGCTCGGTCTCCTTGCCGTCGACCGTCGTCACGCGCTCGACGATCGTCCGCGCACCCGCGACACCCTTGGTCGCGACGACCTTGGTGCCCTGGTAGCGCGACGCGTCGTCCTTCGTGCTCGACGAGAACGCGACCTCCTCGGTCCGCGTCACGGTCTGGATCGTGACGCGCTGCACGACGACGCGCACGTCGCCGGAGTCGTCGTTGTCGAGCGCGACCGTGTCGTAGGCGCCGAGCTCGATGCCGGCCGACTCGAGCGCGTCCGCGACCGTGGTGCGCGCGTCGTCGACCGCGACCTCGCCGCCGTCGACGACGATCGTCGCCGGGCCGCGCAGGGACAGGTCGAGCGCGAGCTCGGGACGGCCGCCACCGGACCGCGAGGCCACGATCTGGACCGCGGGGTCGCGCACGGCGAGCAGGTCGAGCGCCTCGTCGGCCGTGAGCGCGGTGGTCCACACCGTGCGCTCCTTGCCGTCCTGGGCGACGGTCACCTCGCGCGCGTGGCGCACGGTGACCACGTCGCCGTCGGACAGGCCGCCGGTCGGGCTGACCGCGTCGCGCTCGGCGACCACGACGCCCTCGTCGTCGAGCAGCCCCTCGACGGAGCCGGAGAACGTGGAGACCTCGCGGGCCTGACCGTCGACGTCGATCGTCACGGTCTTGTGCGCGTGGGCGAAGGCGGCGGTGCCGCCGGCCAGGACGAGTGCACCGGCCGCGATCGCGGCGGGCAGGGCCAGGCGTCGGCCCGGGCGGCCGCCCTGGTTCTCGGTGCTGGGGGTCGTCGTGGGGTCCACGGTGCTGTCCGTGGCGTCCGACGAGGTGGCGCGCTGGCGCGCGAAGGGGCGGACGATGCGGGTCGAGAAGGTCACGGGGCTCCAGCCGTCGTGATTCCCGGGCACGGGGGGCGGAGCGCGTCCAGCACGGACGCCCGACGTGCCTCGCCGGCAGGAGCCGGTGCGTGCCGTGACGGCTGGAGGGAGCCGTCACCGTCGGTTCCGGATCCCCGATCCGGCTGACAGTGGCCTGGCCCGCACGTGCCGGGCCGACCTCGCCGTGTCTCCGGTCCGCAGGACGCACGGGACACGAACGGAGTAACGACAGGCGACCGTAACCTGATCGTGATCCGGCCGCCAACCGTTGTTGCCCCGGGCTGCGGCGCGGTCAGACCATGCGGAAGTCGCCCCGGGCCCGCGCGCAGGTCGAGTGATGGTCAAGAAATCGTCAGTACCAGTGCTTCTGGGTAAAGTGCGCCCACGCCCCGCACGGGGTCTTGTAACGGCTCTTGATGTAGTTCAGGCCCCATGTGATCTGCGTCGCAGGATTCGTCCGCCAGTCGCTCGCGATCGAGGCCATCTTCGAGCCCGGCAGCGCCTGCGGGATGCCGTACGCACCCGAGCCCTTGTTGTGGGCGTCGACCCGCCACCCGCTCTCGTGGTTCCAGAGCGTGAGCAGGCAGGCGAACTGGTCGTCGCCCCAGCCCCGAGCCGCGGCCATCTCCTTGCCCAGCGCCTGCGCGCTGCCCGGGGAGACCTTCGCGTTCGTCGGGAGCTGCGACGTCCCGACCTTGACGATCTGCGTCACGGGCGTCGTCGTGATGATCGACGTGACCACCGTGCGGCCGACCACGACGCCACCGACCACGTCGAGGTCGTACGTCGTGGTGCGCACGCCCGCACGCCCGGCCTGCGTGACGATCCGCGTGCCCTTGATGAGGTCGTCGTCCTCGATCTCCTGCGTCTCGAACGGCAGCGCCTCGGTGACGACCTCGCCACCGGTCTGCCCGCGCGTGACCAGCACCGCGAGCCCGTCGACCGCCGCGGCGTCGAGCGGCACCGAGAGCTGGTCGCCCTCGTTCATCACGAGCCCGATGTCCCGCAGCGCGTCGCGCACGGTGCTCGCCGTGGAGACGCCGTCGATCACCTGGCCGTCGACGACGAGGTGGATGGTCTTCTGCGTCGAGACGTGCAGCGTTCCGCGCCCGAGGGACGACGAGCGCGACGCCGACAGTCGGACCTCACCGTCGCGCAGCCCGAGCGCCTCGACGGCCTCGCCGACGGTCAGCGCCGTGGTCCACACCGTCTCCGGGGCGCCGTCGACCTCGACCTGGAGCTGCCGCGCGTGCCGCACGACGATCTGCTCGCCCTTGGCCACGGCCTCGCCGGTGCCGGGTGCGACGAGGTCGCGCTCCCCGACCGCGATGCCGCCCGCGGCGAGCACCTGGCCGACCGTGCGACCGAAGCCCTCGACCTGCACGAGCTGACCGTCGACGTCGACGGTCACCTCCTTGTGCAGCACCGCGAACGCGCTGGTGGCCCCGACGACGAGCGCGACGACGAGTCCCTGCGCGAGCCGCGCACCCGCTCGGCGTGAACCGCTCGCCGACCCCGCGGCAGCACGGCGCCTGGGGCTCTGGTGCGCGGAGCTCACGCTGCGAGTCCTTCCGCCGTCGGGTCTGAGATCGGATCTGTCCTGCTCGTCAGCCCTGCCCCGGCCGGACGCTGGACCGACCGTAACTGATTCGTGATCGGCCGCGGTAGCCGGTCGCTGGACAGTTCCACGGGCTGGTCACCCGGTCGCGCGATGCTGTCCGGCGTGTCGCTCGGCGTGTCGCGCTGAGGGGTGTCCTGCCGTGCGAGCGGCGGCGTCCCGCGCTGCGGACACGGGGCGGTCACCACGCGCCGTACACCGCCTCCGACGTCCGTGACAGGGTCGCGCACAGCTCCGCCAGGTCCGCACCGCGCGCGTCGGCCAGCGCCCGGACCGTCCCGGGCAGCAGGTACGGCGCGTTCGGCCGGCCGCGGTGCGGATGCACCGTGAGGTACGGGGCGTCCGTCTCGACCAGCAGGAGCTCGGCGGGCAGCGCGCGCGCCGCGTCCCGCAGGTGCTCGTTCGACGGGAACGAGACGGGCCCCGCGAACGAGCAGAACCAGCCGTGCTCGGCCGCGACCGCGGCGAGCCCCGGACCGCCCGAGAAGCAGTGGAACACCGTGCGCTCGGGGGCGCCGTCACGCAGCAGCACCTCGACGACCTCGTCGTGCGCGTCCCGGTCGTGGATCTGCAGCGCGAGCCCGAGCTCCTTGGCGAGCGCGACGTGCGCGCGGAACGCCTCGAGCTGGACCTCGCGCCCGCGCGGACCCGCCCGGAAGAAGTCGAGCCCCGTCTCGCCGATCGCGCGGATCCGGGGGTTGCCGCGGGCCGTGCGCGCCACGAGGTCGAGCGCCTCGTCGAGCGCCAGGTCGTGGTGCGGCGCAGGGTCCGGGTCGAGGCCGTCCGGCGCGACCTCGTGCACGCCCGCGTGCAGCACGGCCTCGTTGGGGTGGATCGCGACCGCCCCGAGCAGCGCGGCGTGCTCGCGCACGACCTCGTCCGTCCAGCGCACGGCCGCCACGTCGCAGCCCACCTGCACGAGCCGCGGCACGCCCACGCGCGCGGCGCGCTCGAGCTGCGCGGCCAGGCTGGGCGGCGCGGACTCGTCCGTGCCGTCCCAGCCGGGCGCGCGCCAGCCGACGACCGTCTCGAGGTGCGTGTGGTTGTCGACGACCGGCAGCGGCAACGGTTCCGGGGGCGCGGGCCACCCGCGCTCACGTGCGCGCGCCATCAGCGGGCCTGGTAGCGCTCGAGCTCCTCCTCGACGATCGAGTCGTCGAGCTTGGTGAACACCGGCGTGGGCTTGGCCACGGGCGTCCCGGGCACCAGCCGCGCCGACGCCCAGGCCGGCACGTCGCGGTAGTCGCCCGTGATGACCGGGTAGTGGCGCGAGTCGTCGTCGAGGTCCGTGACCTCGTCGATGCGCGGCTGCGGCGCGAACACGCCCGTGCCACCCAGCGTCTCGTGCACCTTCTGCGCCGAGTGCGGCAGGAACGGCGCGAGCAGCGTGTTGGCGTCGCTCACGACCTGCGCCGCGGTGTTCAGCACCGTGCCCAGCCGCTCGCGGTCGCCCGTGAGCTTCCACGGCTCGGTCTCCGAGACGTACCGGTTGGCGTCCTGGACCAGGCGCATCGCCGCGTCGATCCCCGCGCGGTGGCGGTGCGTGCCGATCAGCTCGCCCACCTTCGCGAAGGACTCCGACGACTGGCGCAGCATCGCCGCGTCGACCTCGTGCAGCTCGCCCGCGGCCGGGATCTCGCCGAAGTTCTTGTGGATCATGCTCGCGGTGCGGTTCACGAGGTTGCCCCAGCCGGCCACGAGCTCGTCGTTGGTGCGCCGCAGGAAGTCCGCCCACGTGAAGTCCGCGTCCTGGTTCTCCGGACCGGCGACCGAGATGAAGTAGCGCAGCGCGTCCGGCTGGTAGCGCGCGAGCATGTCGCGCACGTAGATGACGATGCCGCGCGACGACGCGAACTTCTTGCCCTCCATGGTGAGGAACTCGCTGCTGACGACCTCGGTCGGCAGCTGCAGGTCCCCGAACACGCCGGGCGTGCCGCCCCGGGCGCCCTTCCCGTCGTAGGCCAGCAGCTCCGCGGGCCAGATCTGGGAGTGGAAGGTGATGTTGTCCTTGCCCATGAAGTAGTACGAGAGCGCGGCCGGGTCGTTCCACCACTGGCGCCACGCGTCGTCGTCGCCCGACCGGCGCGCCCACTCGACCGACGCCGACAGGTACCCGATCACCGCGTCGAACCACACGTACAGGCGCTTGTTCGGGTTCTCCTCCCAACCGGCCAGCGGCACGGGGATCCCCCAGTCGATGTCGCGCGTCATGGCGCGCGGGCGCATGTCGTCGATGAGGTTGAGGCTGAAGTTCAGGACGTTCGGGCGCCAGTCCTTGCGGCCGCGCAGCCAGGTCTCGAGCGCGTTCGCGAACGCCGGCAGGTCGAGGAAGAAGTGCGTCGACTCGACGAACTTCGGGGCCTCGCCGTTCACGCGGCTGCGCGGGTTGATCAGGTCGATCGGGTCGAGCTGGTTGCCGCAGTTGTCGCACTGGTCGCCGCGTGCGCCGTCGTAGCCGCAGATCGGGCACGTGCCCTCGATGTAGCGGTCCGGCAGCGTGCGGCCCGTGCTCGGGCTGATCGCGCCCATGGTCGTCTTCTCGACCATGTAGCCGTTCTTGTGCACCGTGCGGAACATCTCCTGGACGACCGCGTAGTGGTTGCGCGTCGTCGTCCGCGTGAACAGGTCGTACGTCAGGCCGAGCGCCGCGAGGTCCTCGACGATCACGCGGTTGTACGTGTCCGCGAGCGCCTGGGGCGTCGTGCCCTGCTTCTCGGCCTCGACCAGGATCGGCGTCCCGTGCTCGTCGGTGCCCGAGACCATCAGCACGTCGTGACCCGCCATGCGCATGTAGCGCGAGAAGACGTCCGAGGGGACGCCGAAGCCGGCGACGTGACCGATGTGGCGGGGACCGTTCGCGTAGGGCCACGCGACGGCCGACAGGATGCGGGACATGCGGTGATCCTAGGTGAGCCGCCGTCGCACCCGGGGTCGAGACCGGGGGACGGACCTCGAGTCGTCGCGATGCACGACGAGCGCGCCCCGACGGGCCGGTGCCCGTCCGGGACACGCCCGTCGGCTCAGCCCGGGTTCCGGCGCGGCGGCCGGGCGGTCGACCCGCGACTCATCGCGAGGACGGCCCCAGGGCGAGGCGCCGCTTGGCGACGCGAGCGACCGCGAGCGCCGCGAGGCCCGCCACGAAGAGGGTCCACCCGGCGACCCACCCCTGCGCCACGCTCGCGCCGGTCAGCGCCAGCGCGCCCATCGAGGTCGCGTCGAGCTCGTACATGGTGTTGCTCCTTCCTCGCCCGACAGCTCGGGCGTCCACGGGTTCCGGCGCACGTCACGGCGCGCCGGTCGGGTTGGCGGTGACGTGGTTCCACGTCACGTCGCGCCGTGCGGCCGCGCACACGACCGCACGCAGGAACGCCGCCTGCAGGGCGGCGTCGTAGACGATCTCGGGGATCACCGCCGCGGCGAGCAGGCGACCGTCGCGGCCCACGGGCCACACGGTCACGAGCCGGTTGACGACGAAGACCCCGCCGATCGCCAGCCAGAAGGGGCTGACGGCGAACACCCCGGCGACGACCGAGGCCACGGTCAGCACCGTGAGCAGCGCGAGCGTCGCCATGCCGACGCCGATCATCAGCTGCTGCCCGACGTACCGCGCGGTGGTCCGCGTGAACCCGTACTCCCGCAGGTTGTCGAGCATCCCCTTGTACCAGCGCACGCGCTGGCGATGCAGGTCGCCCCACGTCGGCATGAGCTCGGTGAGGCACACGCACTCCTGCGGCGCCTCGAGCCGCCAGCCCAGCGTCTTGAGCGCGAGCGTGAGCTCGGAGTCCTCGGTGATGGCGGTGCGGTCGTACACGTCCCCGGGGCTGCCGGGCAGCCGCCGGCCGCGCTCGGCGGCCACCTCGTCGAGCGCGGGGAGGCGGAACATCGACGCGGTCCCCGTCACGACGCTCACGCGCTGCGTCGTGAGGATCTGCGTGCGGTAGCGCTCGTACTCGTTGGCCTGCAGCTGCTGCAGCACGGACCGCGGGCGCTCGCCCACGAAGATCCCGCTCACCGCGCCGAGCCGTAC
>NZ_LFKW01000044.1:31798-43902 GCF_001040865.1 Cellulomonas sp. A375-1
CGTCTCGACGAACGCGGGCGCCAGGCGCGTGTCCGCATCGACGACGAGGACGTACTGCGCCGGTGAGGTGCGCAGCCGGACCAGCGCCTGGTCGAGCGCGCCGGCCTTCCGCGCCGTGTTGGCGACGGTCTCGACGACCTCGGCGCCGTGCCTGCGCGCCACGTCGGCTGTGTCGTCGGTGCAGTTGTCGGCGATCACGACGACCCGCTGCGGGGCGCCCGTCTGCTCCGCCAGCGCCGCGAGCGTCCCGCCGATCGCGTCCGCCTCGTCGTGCGCGGGGACCAGCACGACGAGGCGGTCGGGCGGCACGCTCGTGCGCGTGCGCTCGCTCGTCCTCGTCTCGACCTGACCCCCGTGCATCGTGACCGTCCGTGCGTGCCGTGGCGGCCCCCTCGGCCGCGTGTGCCTCCATCGCACGTCCGGCGCACGGGGTGCTCAGCCACGGTCAGGCGCGCGTGAGCAGCGCCCAGCACGCGCGTGAGCACCCGGGGCGCGCCTGGCGGGTGCGCCGGTGCCCGCCGTCGTGCACCGGGATCGCTCGGGAGCCGGCAGGCGGGCGGGACCGGTCCGGAGCCGTCAGACGAGGCGGGCGAGGTCCTCGCGCGACGTCACGCCGAGCTTGCGGTAGATGCGGTACAGGTGGTTGTCGATCGTGCGGTCGCTCACGACGAGGCGCTCGGCCGCCTCCCTGTTCGTCAGCCCGGCTGCCACGAGGCGAGCGACCTCGAGCTCGCGCGGCGTGAGGTCCGCCGTGGGCGCCGCCGACGGCACCAGGAGAGCCAGCTCCTGACCGGACCCCGCGACGAGCTCCGTCAGCCGCGCGGCCTCGTGCACCGCGTCACCGGGCGGGCCTGAGCGGCGCAGCACGCGCACGGCACTCGCGTGCGCGAGGGTCGCGTGCAGCAGCAACCCGCCGGCCCGCAGATCGTCCGCCACCTGCAGCAGTGCGGTCGCCGAGCCCGCGGCCGCGGCCTCGAGGTAGCGACCGAGCAGCGGCAGCAGCGACCCTTGGGCGTCCTGCGCGAGCGCTGCCGCGCGCGCCGCGACCGCGGGGTCGACGTGCAGGTCCGCGAGCAGCGCCGCGTCGAACACCGCGGCGAGCGCCCAGCCCTCGTCGACGAGCCCAGCGACCGCTCGCCACGCCGGAGCTGCGGCCTGCTCCGGGGGGAGGCCGGACGCGAGCGCGAGCGCGGCGTGCGCCGGGCCCGGCCGGGCGATGGGGAAGGGCAGGGCCCGCAGGTCGAGCGCCTCGAGCTGCTCGGTCATGCTGCGCGCGGCCGGCAGGTTGTCCTCGGCGAGCGAGAGGAAGGCCCCCAGGGCGAGCAGGCCCGCGCGCGGCTGCGGGCGCAACGGCGACGGCGCGTTGAGCGCGAACATGATCGTCAGGTGCTCACGCAGGTCCGTGAGCCGGCCCGCGAGCAGCAGGCCGAGCGCAACGGTGTAGCCGTGCGGCTCGATCTCCGCCTGGTCGAGGCCGCCCTGGGCCTCGTCGAACAGCCGCATCGCCGTGGACGTGCCCTCGTCCAGCGCTCCCGTGCACACACGCGCCAGCGGCCCCAGCGCCTCGCCGTCGCGTCGCGGCGAGGTCGTCGGCAGCGCGAGCCGCGCCAGCGCCGTCGCTGCGTCGGCCATCCGGCCCGCGGCTATCAGGTGCTCACCACCGATCAGCGCGACGACCGTCTCGACCTGCGCGTCCGCCGAGCTCGACGACGCGCTCGCGGGGTCGAGCCGGCCGACCAGGTCACTGCCGTCGTCGCTCGGTGGCGGGAACGCTCCCGAGTCGTCGACACCCAGCAGACGCAGGTGCTCCTGCGTCGCGTCGAACAACGCGCTCTGCTCGGGGTGCGCGCGTCGCGCCACGGCGAGGAGGCGGACGGCCGCCGGCGCGTCCCGCAGGACGAGCGCACGGTACGTCGCCTCCCAGGTGAGCACGAGGGCCTGCAGCGGCGCGTCCGAGGGTTGCGCCAGCTCGCGCGACTGGGCCAGCACCATCTCGATCGTCTCGGCAGGTGCGCCGTCGCCGAGCAGCGCGTCGAGGTACATCACGGTCGACCTGCCCGTCGGCTCGCGCTCCCACGCGTGCCGGCGCACCAGCAGGTTCGTCCGCGACTGCTCGCGTAGCAGACGCCCGAGCACCGCCGCCGACTCAGGCGACGTGGACCACCGCAGCGGCGAGCCGAGCACAGCCCGACGCCCACCCGCGACATCCGTGCTCCGGCCGAACGCCGCGCTGATCTGCTCCGCTGCGCGCCGGCCACGGGCTCCGCGGTCAGCGTTCCGCAGGTGGTCCGTGAGCAGCGGCGGGAACAGCGCGACGACGAGCCGCCCCTCGGTCTCGACGAAGCGCAGGAGACCGTGGTCGTCCAGCTGCACGAGCACGGGCCAGGGCACGAGCTGCAGCGCCGCTGCGAGCTCGGTGGGCCCGAGCGCCGCGAGCAGGTGCAGGGCCTCGCGACCCGCCTCGTCCAGCCCTTCCTGCAGTCGACCGACGACGACCGCGAGGGCCGGCGTCACGAGGTCCTGCCGCGCGACCCAGCGTCCGCCCTCCGGCACGACCCGTCCCGCACGCCGGGCCGCGACGACGACCGTCCGCGCGATCCCCGGCAACCCGCCCGAGAGCGCGAAGACCCGGCCGACCACGTCGACGTCCACGCCACCCGGCAGCAGCTCGACCGTCATGCGGTGGACGTCCTCGAACGCGAGCGGGGGCACCGTCAGCAGTGCGGTGTCCCCGACACCCACGGCCACGTCCACGACGCGCGTGCCCGGCACCGGCGGGCGGGACGTCGCCACGACGCTCACGTCGGCACGCGTACGCACCGCCGCGAGGACGGCCGCCGAGGTCTCGTCGAGCCGCTCGGCGTCGTCGACGAGAAGGACGGTGCGCCGGGCGGCCACACGCTGCACGAGCTGGTCCGAGGCCGCCGCGAGCGCGCTCGGTGCGGCAGGTCCGGACAGCAGGCCCGCCAGCGCGAGGGACTCGAGCGGACGACCCTCCCCGCGCACGGCGTCGATCCTCACCACGTCGAACCCGACGTCTGCGACGACGTCTCGCACCTGGCCGAGCAGCCGCGTGCGACCCGACCCGGGCAGGCCGACGACCACCACGTCCACCCGCGACTCGGCGGCCTCACGGACCTGGTCCACGAGGCCTTCGCGCGCGTCCGGGCCGCTCACGTCTCCACCCTAGGGCGATGCGGGCCGCGCGGCCGGGTCAGCCGCGGGCGGCACGAAAGGGGCGATGATCGTCGTGAAGTAGCCGATCATGTCGGTCCTGGTCGCGACCGCGCGCCCCGTGTCGATCGCTCCCTCGTGCTCCAGGAGGCGCCGGCTGGTGCGGATGAACGCGTCCAGCACGTCGTCCGCGAGGCCCAGCAGCGCGCGCACGGTGCGCGCGACCGCGTCGACCAGCGGGCTGATGTGCTCGGCCGCCTTGATCGCGAGCCGCGCCGCGCGGGCAGCGGCGGCCACCGGTCCGCACACCGACGCGACGAAGCACGCGATGATCTCTGCGAGCGTGTCGCGGATCAGGTCGTGCACGGCGCGCACGATCTGCGCGCAGACCCCGACGGCGGCGCCGACAGCCCCGGCCGCTGCCGCGAGCGCCTCGGTGGTCGAGGTCAGGACCGCGCTCGCGCCGACGTAGGCCGTCACCGCCGGCCCGCGCATGCCCGCGGTGTCCTGGCCCACGTCGCTGCGGTAGCGCGCGGCGACGTCGTCGAGCGCCCCGCTGATCGAGCCCCACGTCGCGGCGTAGGCGGCGACCACGTCCGCATCACCCGCGAAAGCGTCGAGCATGCCCTTGAGCGGTGCGACGTGGTCGAGCAGCCAGCCGGCCCCCCAGCTCACCGCCGCACCGAGCGGGTCGAACGCCGCGCCGGCGACCCCCGCACCGAGCGCGAGCCCGGACAGCGCCCCGTCGATCCACGCCCCGCTGTCGAGCGCCCGTGAGCAGCTCACGAGGTCGTCGATCGCGCCGGCGCCCGACCACGCCGACTCGGACGGCACCACGGGAGTCGGCACGACCACCACGCCGCTCATCGCAGCGCCTTGCGGAACGTGGCAGCCACGAGGTCGTCGACCGCGTCGCTGACCGCCGCCCCCGCACGCCCGGCGTCCGCGGCGACGGCGAGCACCCCCGACAGCCCGTCGATCGCGCCTGCGGCGGCCCCCTGCACCAGCGACATCCGCACCCCCAGCGGCGCCAGGACGACGCCGTACGCGAGACGGTCCGCCGCCATCGCGCGGGCGCGGCCCGCGATCCCCGCCACGTCCTGGCCGTGCGCGTCGACGCGTCGCGCGTGGTCCCGCCATCGATCCGTGTCGACCTCGTACCCGTCCATCACAACCCCCTGCTCGTCCGGAAGGTGTCGTGACGGTAGCCGGACGCGGCCGAGCCCCGCGCGGAGCCTGTGGACAACCAGGAGTCACGCACTCACGGCGCGCTCGACGCACCTCGGGCCACCGTCGGCGCCCCGACCACGCGTGCGCTCTCGACGGACGGCCGTGCGCGCGTCAGCGCACGACGACCCGCAGGATCCGGTCGTCGCCGGGACGCGGGTCGCCGCGCCCGTCGGTGTTGTTCGTCGCCACCAGGAGCGACCCGTCGGCGGCCACGGCGACCGCGCGCAGCCGGCCGTGCTCGCCGGTCAGGAGCGCCTGCGGCTCGCCCACCCCGTCGGCGTCGGTCGCGCCCGCGGGCCTCAGCGGCACGCGCCAGAGCCGCTCGCCGCGCAGTCCCGCGACGTAGACGGCCTCGTCGGTCACCGCGAGGCCGCTCGGCGAGGCGTCCGCGGTGGCCCACACGGCCACCGGGTCGACGAACCCCTCGTCGGCCCCGCCCTCGCCCTCCACCTCGGGCCAGCCGTAGTTGCCGCCCGGGTGGATGACGTTGACCTCGTCGAACGTGTTCTGCCCGAACTCCGAGGCGAACATCCGCCCGTCGCTCACCCACCCCAGGCCCTGCACGTTGCGATGCCCGAGGCTCCACACGGGCGAGTCGGGGTCGGGGTTGCCCGGGGCCGGCCGGCCGTCTGCCGTGACCCGCAGGATCTTCCCGCCGAGATCCGCTGGGTCCTGCGCTCGCGCGACGTCACCCGCGTCGCCCGTGCTCACGTAGAGGAATCCGTCCGGCCCGACGGCGAGACGACCGCCGTCGTGGTTGCGCGCCGCGGGGATGCCCGTGAGCACGGCCGTGAGCTCGCCGAGCCTGCGGTCGCGCAGCGTGCCGCGCAGCACGCGGTTGTCGCCGGCCGCCGTCGCGTACAGCGCCAGGTCGATCCCCTCGTCGGACTCCCCCAGCACCGCGACGCCCAGGAGCCCGCCCTCGCCCTGCGGCTGGACGACGTCCTCGAGCTGGTCCGCTCCCGGTCCCGCGACGTCCCGGACCGCACCGTCCGGCGTCACGACGACGAGCCGCGCGGCGTCCCGCAGCGTCACGAGCACGCTTCCGTCGTCGAGCGGCGCCAGGCCCCACGGCACGTCGAGCCCGGTCGCCAGCGTGCTCACCGACACCTCGACCGTGTCCGGCCCCGAGGGCGCGCCGGACGGCGCCGACTCCCCTGCCGACGGTCGGCCGCCGGACGCGCTCGTCGTCCCGGAGGTGCACCCCGCCACGACGCCCGCGACCATCACCACCCCGACGACACCGCGCCACCGCCCGCCCCCGAGACCACCGCGGCCACGCCGCTCACCCCTCGCCCGACCCAGCGACCGCTCCGGCCCCCCGCCGCCATGCCCGGAGCAGCTGCTGGCTCGTCGCTCAGGTCCGGAGCGACGCAGCGACCGCTCCGGCTCACGCCCGGCGAGTCCGGAGTCACCGCTGGGTCGCCGCCGAGCCGCCGCGCGAGCCGGCGATGGCCCAGGCGACGTGGAGGGCTCGGCTGCGCGAGCGCTGGGTCGGTGGTGTGCGGGCTGCGTCGGTGCCGGAGGGACGGGCCGCATCTCGGGCCTCAGTCGGTGACGTCGTCGAACGCCGAGACGCTGTCGACGAGCACGACGCCCGCCGCACGCAGGTCGTCGCGCGCCGCTGCGCCCAGCTCGGGCGTCACCGGCACGGTCAGGTCGGTCAGCACGCGGGTGCGCAGGCCCTCGGCATGCGCGTCGAGCGCGGTCGCGCGCACGCAGTGGGACTCGGCGATCCCGACGACGTCCACGTCCGTCACCCGCTCGTCGCGCAGGATCGCCGCGAGCGCCCGGCCCTGCCCGTCCACGCCCTCGAACCCCGAGTAGGCCGCCGCGTACTGACCCTTGCGCACGCTCGCGTCCGGACCGAGCTCGGCGAGCGCCGGGTGCAGCTCGGCCTCGGCGGTGCCCGCCACGCCGTGCGGCGGCCAGGTGTCGACGAAGTCGGGGTGCTCGGAGAAGTGCGCGCCCGGGTCGATGTGCCAGTCCTGCGTGGTGACGACGACGTCGTACCGGTCGCGCCGCGCGGCGGCGTAGCGCGCGATCGCCTCGGCCACGGCGTTGCCGCCCGCGACCGGGAGCGCACCGCCCTCGCAGAACGTCGGCTGCACATCCACGACGAGCAACGCCCGACGCTCCTGGTCCATCACGCCCTCCTGGCTCGACGCCCTCACTCCGTCGTCCCAGCCTCGCACGCCCTCACCTGCGACACCACGGCTCAGCCTCGGCGACGCGCTCCTGGCGTCCGCAGGTTCGATGCAGCGATGAATGCAGCGATGAATGCAGCGGCGATGCGTCAGCCGCGCACGTCTGCTGCCGTCATCCCTGCCTCCACCGGGGAGGTCAGGGGGCAGGGCGCGAGTGAGCGGCGGGGAGGGAGGCGTCGTAGAGGGTGCGGGTGGGCAGGCCGGCGGCGGTGGCCACCGCACGCGCGGCGTCCTTGAGGCGCTCACCCGCGTCGACGCGGGCGCGGACCTGCGCGACCAGCGAGGTCAGGTCACCGCCACCCGCGGGCCGGGTCGCGCCGCCGACGACCACCACGATCTCTCCCCGCACCTCCCCCGCCGCCCAGGCCACGAGCTCGCCGAGCGAGCCCCGGCGGATCTCCTCGTACGTCTTGGTCAGCTCGCGGCACACCGCAGCGGGCCGGTCCTCGCCGAACGCCTCCGCCATCGCCGCCAGCAGCGCCCCGACACGGTGCGGCGCCTCGAAGAAGACCATCGTCCGGCGCTCGTCGGCCAGCGCCGCGAGCGTCCGCGCGCGCTCCCCCGGCTTGCGCGGCGCGAAGCCCTCGAAGCAGAACCGGTCGGTCGGCAGCCCCGACAGCGCCAGGGCGGTGAGCACGGCGCTCGGCCCGGGCGCGGCCGTGACGGGCAGCCCGGCCTGCACAGCGGCGGTCACGACACGGAACCCCGGGTCGGAGACCGCGGGCATCCCCGCGTCCGTCACCACCACGACCGTCCCGCCACCCGCGACGACGTCCAGGAGGTCTCCCGCGCGCTCCGCCTCGTTGTGCTCGTGGTACGAGACCACGCGACCGCGCACCTCGATCCCGAGGCGCCCGACGAGCGCCCGCAGGCGACGCGTGTCCTCGGCGGCGACGACGTCGGCGGTCGCCAGCAGCTCGCGCAGGCGCACGGAGGCGTCGTCGACGTTGCCGATGGGGGTCGCCGCGAGCACCAGCCGGCCGGTCGAGGCGTCCACGTCCATCCCCCCAGCCTGCCATCGCCGCGCCCGGACGACGGCGGCGCGCCGCTGCACCCGCACCCGGCCCGCGCGCAGCCGCGCACGCGCGAGCGACCGGGGGTGCGACGAGTGCGACGATCCGGAGACGGACGAGTCCCCACGAACTGGTCGCGCCCGTACCATGTCCGCGTGCCGCACACGCATGACGACGCCGTCGACCCCGCCCTGGGCGGTCCCGAAGGGCCACCCGCGCGCGCGACCGGCGCTGCGCGGACGGTCGACGAGGGGCGGGCCACGCCCCCGCCGGGCAGCGACCAGTCGCCGTACGCCATGTCCGACGACGACGTGCGGCGCGCCGACGAGCGCGCCGCAACCGCTGCGGCAGCGGGCTGGCCCTCCACGACGGCCGTCCTGCCGTACCCCGCCGAGCCCGTGGCACCCCCGTCGCCCCCGGACAAGGACGAGCTGCTCGAGCGCCTGCTCGGTCGCGCGTCGCTCGCCCTGGACGCGACGCGCCGCAACCGGCTGATCGGCTGGGCGTGGACGCTCGCGATCACCGTCTTCGCGGGGATCCTGCGGTTCTGGAACCTGGGATCGCCGCACTCGCTCGTCTTCGACGAGACGTACTACGTCAAGGACGGCTGGGCGCTCGTCACGCGCGGCTACGAGGCGGACTGGGGCGAGGACCCCAACCCCGGCTTCGAGTCGGGTGACGACTCGATGGTCGGCACCCGCCCCGAGTACTTCGTCCACCCGCAGGTCGGCAAGTGGCTGATCGGGCTGGGCATGAAGGTCGGCGGCGGCATGGAGTCGTCGTTCTCGTGGCGGCTCGCGGTCGCGCTGTTCGGCACGCTGAGCGTGCTGCTCATGGTGCGGATCGCGCGACGGCTGTTCGCGTCGAACGCGTGGGGCGCGGTCGCGGGCGGGCTGCTCGCGGTGGACGGCCTCGCGATCGTCATGTCGCGCACGTCGCTCCTGGACCCGTTCCTCATGTTCTTCGCGCTCGCGGCGTTCGGCGCGCTCCTGCTCGACCGTGAGCAGGCACGACGACGCCTCGCGGAACGCACCGCGGACGTGCTCGCCGCGGGCGGTGACCTCGGCTGGGGCCCGTCGCTCGGCATGCGATGGTGGCGCGTGGCCGCCGCGGTGCTGCTCGGGCTCGCGATCGGCACCAAGTGGTCCGGCCTCTACTTCCTCGCGGTGTTCGGGCTGCTCACGGTGATGTGGGACGCCACCGCACGCCGGACGGTCGGTGTCCGGAGGTGGGCGGTCGGGGCGCTCGTCAAGGACGCCCTGGTTGCCGGCGTGGTCATGGTGGGCACGGCGTTCGTCGTCTACGTCGCCACGTGGTGGTCGTGGTTCACGCACCCGCAGTCGTGGGGCCGCAACTGGGCGGCCGAGCACCCGGGCGAGGGTCTGACGTGGCTGCCGGGGCCGCTGCGCTCGCTGGCCGACTTCCACGTCCAGATGTGGAACTTCCACAAGGGCCTCGACACGCCCCACACGTACGAGGCGCACCCGCTGGGCTGGATCGTGCAGTGGCGGCCCACGTCGTTCTACTGGGGCGACGTGGCGAACCTGACCGGCGCCGAGGCGCAGGACGCGTGCGGCACGGACCACTGCGCGCAGGCGATCCTCGCCGTCGGCAACCCCATCCTGTGGTGGGCGGGGGCGGCCGCGATCCTCGTCGCGATCTTCTGGCTGATCCGGTACCGCGACTGGGTCGCCGGCGCGGTGCTGTCCGGGCTGCTCGCGGGCTGGGTGCCCTGGTTCTTCTTCGCAAGCCGCACGATCTTCGACTTCTACGCGATCGCGTTCACGCCCTGGGTGGTGCTCACGCTCGTGTACGTCCTGACGCTCATCGTCGGTCCGCCCACGCTGCCCGACCGCGCCCGGCGCGGCGCGATCATCGGTGTCGGGGTGTTCCTGGGGATCGTCGTCGCGGTGGGCGTCTACTTCTACCCGATCTGGGCGGGCTGGGTGGTCCCGTACGACTTCTGGCACCAGCACATCTGGATGCGCCAGTGGGTCTAGCCGGCTCCACGCGTGGCGCGGCCGAACCTACCGGCGGGGAGCGGAGCGCCAGTCGACCTGGGGGCTGGCGTACCAGCGCAGACCGATGCGGTTCCACAGGTCGCTGTGGTGGGCGACGCGCGTGCGGAAGTCCTCCCAGTCGCGGCGCTCGGGAGCGGTCCACGCGACCTCGGCGACGGCCGCGAGGCGCGGCAGCAGCATGGTCGTGAGCCCGTCCAGGTCGCGGATGGTCTCGGTCCACACGGCGGCCTCGACGCCGATCACGGCGTCCGCGGGCACGCCGTCGATCAGCGTCGTGGGCTCCCACTCGTAGGCGTCACGCAGCTCGATGTGCCCGGCCCACTCGAGGCCCAGCTCGGTGTGCTCGTCGTACTTCATGTCGAGGTACGCCTTGGACCCGGGCGACATGAGGAGCTTCGCGCCGGCGTGGGCGGCCGCGACGAACGGGGCGGCCTCGACGCGCGTGTCCCAGTACTGCACGACCGTCCCGGGCTCGAGCGGGGTCGTCGCGATCTCCTGCCAGCCGACGACCTTCTTGCCGGCCGCGCGCACGGCAGCGGCAGCCTGCGCGACGAGCCGCGCATACTCGTCGTGGTCCATGGTCAGGACCTCGTCGCCGCCGATGTGCACGTACTCGCCCGGCGTCATGGTCGCGACGTCGTCGAACACCGCGCGCAGGAACTCGGAGGTCGCCGGCAGGTCCGCGTACAGCCGCGAGAAGCCGACCTCGATGCCCGTGTACGCGTCCGTGGGGACGCCGTCGGGCGTGAGCTCGCCGTACGCATGGGTCGCGGCGTTGACGTGACCGGGGACGTCGATCTCGGGGACGACCGTGATGCCGCGCACGGCGGCGTACTGCACGAGGTCGCCGAAGTCGGTGGGCGTGTAGTAACCGCCCGGGTCGCCGCCGACCGACGTGCCGGACGACTTGCGCGCCAGGTGCGGGCGGGACGGGACGTGCAGGCGCCAGCCCTGGTCGTCGGTGAGGTGCAGGTGCAGCACGTTGAGCTTGTAGTGCGCCATGAGCCCGATGACGACCTTGAGCGAGTCGACGGGCAGGAAGTGCCGGGCGACGTCGACGGACAGGCCGCGCCAGCCGAACCGCGGCGCGTCGTCGATGCGGACGCAGGGCGCGCGCCACGAGCCGTCGCCGTTGTGCTCGAGGACCTGCCGCAGCGTGACCACGGCGTGCGTGAGCCCCTCGGACGTGCGCGCGACGGCCTCGACGCGCTGGGGCGTCACGACGAGCCGGTACGCCTCGTCGCCCTCGAGGAGCCCCGGGTCGTCGGCGACGATCCGCAACCGGATCACGTCGCGCGCGCCGCGCGCCTCGTCGCTGTAGCGGACCTCGATCGCCTGTCCGGTCACGCGGCCCAGGAGGTCCGCAGCGAGCACGCCGTGGGCGATCAGGTCCGGACGCGGGTCGACGACGACGGTCGTGGACTCACCGACGACGAAGGCCGCCCCGTCCTGGGTCTCACAACGTGCGGGACGGGGGACGATCCCGAGCTGGGTCACGGTGCTCCCTGAGTGCGATCGCGTGGCGCAGCCGCGCGGACGGTGGTGCGCCGACCCGCACGGGCAGCGGCTGACCGAGCCGGGCGAGTCGTCAGGCGGCACGCTACCCGACCGCGCCGAGCCGCCGGGCGACCACGGCGCACGTCGCGAGCTGGATCTGGTGGAACACGATCACCGGCAGCGCGACGCTGGCCGCCACGACGGGCGAGAACAGCACCGCGGCCATGGGCAGGCCGGTCGCGAGGCTCTTCTTCGACCCGCACATGAGCAGCGCGATGCGGTCCCCGCGGTCCAGTCCGATCCGCGCGCCGCTCCACCACGTGAGCGCCAGCATCGCCGCGAGCAGCACGGAGCACACGACGACGAGCGCACCGAGCGCCGCGAGGGTCACGTGGTCCCACGCGCCGGTGGCCTGCGCCTCGCTCACCGACGTGTACGCGACGAGCAGGATGACGAGCCGGTCGCACACGCGCGTGAGCAGCGGTCGCGCGCGCAGCCACGGCCCGAGCCACCGCTCGACGAGCTGGCCCGCGACGAACGGCAGCAGGATCTGCAGCACGACCCCGCGCACCGAGCCGGCGTCGAGACCGCCCGTCGTCGCGCCCAGGAGCAGCGTGACGAGCAGCGGCGTGAGCAGGACGCCGACGACGTTGGAGATCGTGGCGCCCGTGATGGCGCCCGCGACGTTGCCGCGCGCGAGCGACGTGAACACGATCGACGCCTGCACGGTCGACGGCAGCAGCGACAGGTACAGCAGCCCGGTCTGCAGCTCGGGCGCGAGGAACGCGTCGGGCACGAGCTGCGCCGCGAGGCCGAGCACGGGGAACACGACGTACGTCGCGGCGAGCATCGAGCCCTGCAGGCGCCAGTTGCGCAGGCCGCGCAGCACCTCGTGCGTGGGCATGCGCGCGCCGTACAGGAAGAACAGCACGACGATCGCGCCGGTTCGCACGACCTCGAGC
>NZ_LFKW01000045.1:0-3169 GCF_001040865.1 Cellulomonas sp. A375-1
TGGGTCCTGGACGGCGTGCCGCGTGCGCTGATCGGCGCGACGCGCCCCGTCGCCCGCCGCGCGGGGCGCGAACGGGTGGTCGATGCCGCTCTCCAGCGCCAGCAGCGACTCAGCACGCGCTGGAAGACGGCCGTGGGTGGCCCCGGGCACGCGCGGATCGACCCGGGCGCGCTCGCCCGCGTCGTGACGAGGGAGGCCGGCCCGCTCGTGGCGGGTGCGGCGCTCGTGACCTGGGGACACGTGCGGGGGAGGCCGCTCGCGGAGCGCATCGCCGCGGGCAGCCCCGGCGCGGTGGTGGTGCAGGACGCCGACCTCGAGGTCGTCTCCCGGGTGGTCCAGCGGGCCTGAGACCCGCTCCACGACGCGGCGCGCCGACGGTCCGCGAAACGTGCACGTGTGACAGGTGTGAATTACTGTGACGGCGGTTCGGGCCCTTCCTCCATGCCCGGATCACCCGACGTCGGCAGTGAAGGGCACCTCGATGCGACCTCGCCGAGCACGCGTACCGCAGGCGGTCGGCCGGCCCCTGCTCGCCGGTGCGGTCGCGACCGCGCTCGTCGTGACCCTCGCGCCCGCGGTGTCCGCCGCACCCCCTGTCTCGACGGCGGACGCGGCCACCACGTTCGTCCCGCTCGCACCCGACGCGCCCGTCTCGACGACCACCGTGCCGCTCGCCGTCGGCGTCGACGCCACGAGCCGGGCCTCGCTCGCCCTGCCCGTCGAGATCGACGAGGAGCACGCGGGCCACGCCGGCAGGCTCGCCGTGCTGACCCCGGCCCGCGCCACCACGGACTTCGACGTCGTCGGGGTGACGTGGGCGACGGGTGCGGACGTCGAGCGCGTGCTGGTGCGCACGCGGCACGACGACTCGTGGTCGAGCTGGGCCGAGCTCGAGATCGACCCCGAGGCGCCCGACGCGGGCACCGCCGAGGCCGCGCACGCGCGTCCCGGCACCACGCCCTACGTCCGCACCGGCGCCGACGGGCTCCAGGTGCGCGTCGAGACCGCCAGCGGCATCGCGCCCACCGGGCTCGCCGCGACGCTCGTCGACGCGGGCGTCGAGGACCTGGCCGACGCCACGGTCTCCTCGGTGCCCGACAGCGCGGCGCGCGCCGACGCCGGGGTCGAGGACGGCACCGAGGTCGAGGACGGCACCGAGGAAGGTGTCGAGGCCGCGAGCGCCGGCGTGAGCCCGTCGCGGCTGCGGCCCGCGCTCGTGACGCGTGCGCAGTGGCACGCGGACGAGTCGATCCGCAAGCCGATCGACTGGAGCTCGACCATCCAGGCAGCGGTCGTGCACCACACGGTCAACGCCAACGGCTACTCGCGGGCCCAGGCTCCCGCGCTCGTGCGCGGCATCTACGAGTACCACGTGAAGGGTCGCGGCTGGAGCGACGTCGGGTACCACTTCCTCGTCGACCGGTTCGGCACCGTGTACGAGGGGCGCAAGGGCTCGATCGACCAGATCCCGCTGGGCGTGCACTCGGGCGGCTTCAACACGAACACCATCGGCATCGCGATCATCGGCGACTTCACCGGCACCACGCCGCCCGACGCAGCGCTGCGCTCGGTCGCCCAGGTCGCGGCGTGGAAGCTCGCGACGTTCGCGCGCGACCCCCTCGGCACGACCGTGCTCACGGCGCGCGAGGGCAGCACGCACCCCGTGCGCAAGCCCGGCTGGACCGGTTCGCTGCCCGTGATCATGGGCCACCGGGACGTCGCCTCGACCGCGTGCCCGGGCCAGCGGACGTACGACCGGCTGGGCACGATCCGCTCCTACGCCGCTGACCAGGTGCAGCGCGTCGAGTCGCGCGGACGCACCACGTGGGCGTCGCCGGGGGACCCCGTCGTCGCCCAGGCCTACAACGCGTCGACGACGAGCTGGTCGGCGACCGTGCGCTCGGCGTGCTCCGGGACGGTCGTGCGGCGGCTGTCCGGCAGCGGCCGCGGCTGGGTCGACGTCGCGTGGGACGGCAACCGCGACAGTGGCGCGCGCGCACCCGCGGGCATCTACCGGATCACGACGACCAGGCACGGGCTGACCGACACCGTGTGGGTCGAGCGGCTGCCCTCGGGCGGGTACGGCAAGGAGACGTGCGGGCTGTCGCGCTGGGGCGGGTCCGACCGGTGGGCGACGGCTGTCGCGCTCGGCGGTGCGGGCTCGTCGAGCTCGGACGAGGTCGTGCTGGTGGCCGGGACGCAGGCGTCGATCGTGGACGGCCTGGTCGCGGGTCCGTTCGCCGCGTCCCGCAAGGCACCCGTGCTGCTCTCGGCGCGCGACGCGCTCCCGGCGGCGACCCGGGCCGAGATCATCGCGCGAGCGCCGTCACGCGTGTGGCTCGTGGGTGGGACGGGTGTGCTGGGGACGGCGCTGTCGCGCGAGCTGCGCCGCCTGGGCGTCGACGACGTGCAGCGCCTCGCGGGCGACGACCGCTACGCCACGGCCGCCGCGGTGGCGCGCGCGATGCCGGCGTCGTCGCAGGCCGTGCTCGCCTCGGGCGAGCAGGCGCACCTGGTCGACGCGGCCGCCGCGGGTGGCGCCGCCGCCGCGACCGACCAGCCCGTGCTGCTCACGACGCGCAAGAAGCTCCCGACCGCGACGCGCAGCGCGATCATCGCCCGCAAGGTCACGCGCACGACGATCGTCGGTGGGACCGGCGCGGTCTCCGGCGCGACGGCCGAGCAGGTCGAGTTCGTCACCAAGGGCACGGTCGTGCGCTACGCGGGCGACGACCGGTACGGCACCGCGCTCGAGACCGCGAAGGGCTTCGCCGACCGCGTCGGCACGCGCCGGGTGGTCGTCGCGGCGGGCAAGGACGCGCACCTGATCGACTCCGTGACAGCCGGTGCGCTCGGCCGGCTCGTCGTGCTCGTGCCCGGTGCGAGCAGCCACACCGCGGTGCAGTCCTGGCTGACCTCGGTCGGGACGACCACCCTTGACCTCGCCGGCGGCCCGGGGGCGATCACCCCTGCGACGGCACGACTCCTGATCGGCGCGGTGAGATGACCCCAACGCACCAGGCGACGACCGGACGCGGTCGCCGCGGACTGCGGGGCGCGCTCGGGCGCGTCGCCGCGTGGGCGATCGGCGCTCTCGTCGTCGGCCTCGCCGCGGCCCCGGCGGCAGCGGCGGCCGTCCCCGCCGAGGCGCCCCCCGCGCCGGCGGCGG
>NZ_LFKW01000046.1:0-24544 GCF_001040865.1 Cellulomonas sp. A375-1
AGGTCCAGGCAGCGCTCGACGCGCACGCCGTCGGCCAGCAGCCGCGGGTACCACGCGGTCGTGTCCGCCCACGCCCAGCGCACTGCTCGCTCGGTGCCCAGCACCGCGTCGCGAGCCGGCGCCTCCGGTGCCACGACCGCGACCACGGCGCGCGGCTCGGGGTCCCGCGCGCCCGGGTGTGCCACGACGACGATCACGTCACGAGCCTGCCGCACACCGCCGACACCGTCGTCCCGCCTGACCCGCCGCGGTGCGGTGAGGCGCTCGGTGCCGGGTCAGGCGGGCAGGCCGAGCCGGTTGAGCCACGCCTCGGCCAGCAGCCCGTTGCCCGCGGGGGTCAGGTGCACGCCGTCCGTGGTCCAGTGCTCCGCGCTCGCGGCGATCGTGGCCTCGGCGAACATCGAGTCGGCCTCGAGCAGCACCGCGCCGTACTCGCCGGCGAGCCGACGCACGACCTCGATGCGGGGGTCCAGGTCCTCGCGCCACGCCTCCTGCTGCGGGCTGAGCGGCAGGAGGAACGGCTCGACGAGCACGAAGCGCACGTCGAGGCGCTCGCGCGCCGAGTCGAGCAGCGCCCGATAGGAGTCCTCGTACTGCTCGGTGCTCGTCGCCCGGCCCTGGTCGTAGCGGCGCCAGGTGTCGTTGATGCCGACGAGCAGCGAGATGACGGTCGGCTCGAGGGCGAGCGCGTCGGCCTCCCAGCGCTCGCGCACCAGAGCGGCCGTGTCGCCGCCGACGCCGCGGTTGTGGAACCGCAGGCCGAGGTCGGGCCGTCGGGCGCCCGCGAGCGCCGCTGCGACTGCGACCCAGCCGTGCCCCAGGCTCTCCGGGTCGTCCCGGTCGCGGCCCCAGTCGGTCAGGGAGTCGCCTTGGAACAGCACACGGTCGCCGCGGGTGAGGAACGTCGTCACGGGCGACATCCCATCACAGGCGAGGTCGTCCGGGCGGGCGCGGCCCGTCCCCTAGGCTGGGTGCCGCGCGGGCCGCCCGCGTGACGGGGTGTGGCGCAGGTTGGTAGCGCGTCCGCTTTGGGAGCGGAAGGTCGCCGGTTCGAATCCGACCACCCCGACGTCTGACCCACCGGGTCTGCCACGCAGCTGCGCGCGGCGAGCCGCACGGGCCGGCTCAGCGCGAGCCGATGAGCCCGCGCCGGTGGGCCACGTCCACCGCCTCGGCGCGGCCCGAGACCTCGAGCTTGGCGAGCACGTTCGAGACGTGCACCGAGACGGTCTTGCCGGAGATGAACAGGCGCCGCCCGATCTGGTTGTTCGACAACCCCTGGGCGACGAGCTCGAGCACCTCCGCCTCGCGTGCCGTGAGCACGTCCGAGCCGGCGGTCCGCGCGCCGGGCAGAGCCAGCCGGCCGCGCCGGGCGAGCTCCCTGATCGCCGTGGCGAGCGGGACCGCACCCATGTCCTCGGCGTCCGCGAGCGCGCGCGCCGCCTCGAGCGCGGCCTCGTCGCGGTCGCCGGACAGCAGCAGCGACTCGGCCAGGCGCCACCGCGAGCGTGCCTCCTCGTAGCGGTAGCCGTACCCGAACGCGTCGACAGCCGCGCGCCAGAGCTCGACCGTGCCGGGAGGCGACCCGAGCAGGCGCGCGTGCTCGGCGCGACCTCGTGCCGTCCACGCGAGGCCCTCGGGCCCGACCTTGCGACCGGGCGGCAGTGGGCGCTGAGCGGTCTGCTCGATACGCGTCGCGAACCGCTCGCCGGCCGCGACGCGCGCGCCCGGGTCCCGTCCGCGGACGCGGTCCTCCTGCGCGGCGTCGGCGAGGGCGGCCAGCGCGATCGACGACAGCCAGATGCCCGCGAAGAACAGGGGGAGCCAGGCCTTCTCCAGGTGGGCGATGACGCGGTCGACAAGCTCGACCGACTCGTCGAAGCGGCCCCGCCACGCGAGCGCGTCGGCGCCGCAGCCACCGGCGACGTGCGCGATCGCCGTGTCGCGGGACCACAGGGGTTCGAGCCTGCGGCACCGCTCGACGACGTCGCTCTCGCCGCGCGCCGTGGCGGCGTACAGCACGATGAGGTCGAGGAAGCCGCCGTCGTCGTCGGCCCGTTCCGGGACCTGGACGGGTGTGAGGTCCCCGCGTACGTAGGCGACGAGCGCCGCATACCCCGCGAGGTCGAGGCCGTGCGTCGTGTTGGTGAGGCCCGTGGCGCGGGCGCGCTCCACGCCGGTCGCGGCGAGCCGCGCGGCGCCGTCGAGGTCGCCGACGTCGTAGCGCGACGACGCCATGTTCTGCAGGATCCGCAGCTCCGTCGTCGTGTCGCCCACCGCGCGCGCGGCGTCGAGGGCCTGGGCCAGGATCTGGTCCGCGCGGTCCGCGTCGTCCGACGCGACCAGCATCGCGAGCGAGGTCAGGGCGTCGGACTCGGCGTCGAGCGCACCCACGTTGCGCGCCACGTTGAGGGCCTCCTGGACCACGTCGAACGCCTCGACGTCCCGGTCCAGCCAGACGAGCGAGCGCGCGTGCGTGGCGAGCGCCCACGCACGAGCGGCGCTCGGGGTCGGGCCGAGCTCGTCGAGCGCGAGCGAGGTCTCGGCCAGCGCCTGCTTCGCGCGATCGAGGGCCTGCAGGTGCCGCGCGAGGCGGGTGCGCAGGGGAGCGCGTGCCTCGTCGTCGGCCGCCTCGACCGCGGACCGCGCGAGCTGGACCGCGCGGTCGCGCCGTGCGGCGTTGCCCGCGGCGTTCGCCGCGGCGGTGAGCGTCGCGACGCGCGAACCGGCGTCCGGCACCGCGTCCCAGAGCCGCAGCGCGACCTCGAGGTGCCGCAGCTCCTCCTGGGGTGCGAGCAGCTCGTGCGCCTGCTCGGCGGCCGCGAGGGACGCCTCGAGTGCTGTGGGCAGGTCGGGTGCCGCGAGCGCGTGGGTCGCGAGCTCGGCGGGACCACCGAGCGCGGGGTCGGCACGCAGCACCCGGACGTAGGCGCGGTGCAGCGACGAACGCTCGCCGGGCAGGAGGTCCGCAGCGATGGCCTCCGCGAGCAGGGCGTGCCGGAACGCGAGGTGGCCGTCCTCGACGCCCAGCACGTGCTGGCCCACGGCCTCGCGCAGCGCCCCGTCGACGTCGAGCTCGGGGGAGGCGACGCGGGCGGCGGCGCGCAGCACGGGTTCGGCGACGCGCCGTCCCGCGACCGCGGCCACGCGTGCGAGCTGCTGGACCTGCGGGTCGACCTGCTCGATGCGCGCGCGCAGCACGTCCGCGAGCGAGCCGGGCAGCGCGTCGCCGTCCGCGGACTCGAGCAGCTCCTGCGCGAAGTACGCGTTGCCACCCGAGCGCTCCGTGACGCTCCGGACGACCTGCTCGGCGACCGCGTGGCCTGTGAGCGCCGCGGCGAACTGCGCGACCTCGTCGGCGGTGAACGGCGGCAGCTCGACGCGCGTCACGCGCGGGTGGCGGGCCAGCTCGGCCGCCACCGGCCGCCACGGGTGCCGACGGTGCAGGTCGTCGGTGCGGTAGGAGATGACGAGGAGCACGTGCTCGCGAGCCAGGCGCGCGACGAGGAAGCGCAGCACGTCGCGGCTCGACGCGTCGGCCCAGTGCGCGTCCTCGACGGCCACGAGCAGCGGCCGCCCGGGCCGCCCGACGGCGGCGAACAGCTCGGCGAGACCCTCGAACAGCTGGAGCTGGTCGCCGTCGTCCGCGCCCGAGTCCCCGGACCCGCGCACGAGGCGCCCGAGCGCGGGGCGCGCGTCGAGCGTCGCGGCGACCGCGTCCGGGTCGATCTCGCGCAGGCGTGAGACGGCCTCGGCGAACGGCAGGTACGGCAGGCCGATCTCGCCGAGCTCGACGCAGTGCGTCACGACGACCGTCGCGTCGCTCGTCGTGCTGGCGAGGTGACGCAGCAGTGCCGACTTACCGACGCCCGCGTCGCCGGCGAGCAGGACCGCGCCGGGCACGCCGGAGCCCGCCCGTCGCAGCGCGTCCGTGAGGACGTCGACCTGCTCCGAGCGGGCGACGAAGGGGGTGCTCATCGGGCCGCGGACCATGCCCCCGATCCTCGCAGCGACCACCCACGCGTGACACCACCGAACGCCCGGCGGACAGTGCTCGTCGTCGTCCCGGCGGGGCCGGCCGCACCCGGCGAGCGCCCGTGCCGCCGCGCGGCCGCACGTCCACCCGACCGCGTCCGCGAGCGCGCGTCACGCAGGTCGGTGGCCGCCTGCTGCAGCCGGTAGGTCAGCTCTGCCTCGATGTCCCACAGCTCGCTCATGTCGGTTCCCTCCCCACGGGTGCCGCCGGTGCGCCACCCTCGGTCTCGACTCTGGTGCTGAGGCGACGTGCGGGGGATCGGGCGATCGACCAGTCCTTCCTGAGGGCGCCCGGCCCGGTGCGTCTGAGGTACCTCAGACGCAGGTGAGCTGCGGCGGCGGCCGCTCAGCGCGAGGGCCACTGCCACGCGGGCTGGTCGAGCGGCCCTTCGCGCCCGGCCACCACCGTCTCGCCGTTCTCCAGCAGCAGCTCGACGTCGTGGACGTCGCGCGCGGTCAGCCCGTCACGGGCGTCGGCGCGCAGCGCGGCGGCCAGCTCGTCCGAGTGGGTCACGACGACCACCTGCGAGTCCCGGCTGGCGCGCCGCACGAGCTGGGCCAGCGCGGGCAGCACCTCGGGGTGCAGGCTCGTCTCCGGCTCGTTGAGCACCATGAGCTCGGGCGGGCGAGGCGTCAGCAGCGCCGCGACCCACAGCAGGTAGCGCAGCGTGCCGTCGGACAGCTCGGCTGCCTCGAGCGGTCGCAGCAGCGACTCGCGGTGCAGCTCGAGCGCGAACCGGCCGTCGATCGCGCGTACCACGGCGCGGGCGCCCGGGAACGCCCGCTCGACGTACTCGTCGATCTCGTCCCCGCGCCCGAGCTCGCGAGCCGTCTCGAGCGCGGCAGCGAGGTCGCGCCCGTCGTGCGCAAGGGCGGTCGTCCGGGTCCCGACGCGCACCTGACGTGCGGGCGCGTCGGCGTCGGTGCGCAGGTGGTCGTAGAACCGCCAGCCGCGCAGCCGCTCGCGCACCGCGACCACCTCCGGCGCGCCGGTCGGGTCGACGACCTCGGAGAGCATCGAGTCGTACGGGCGCAGCCGTCCACCCACCGGTTGCCACGTGCCCTCGTCGTCCCGGACGCGCACGGCAGGACCGCGGCGCTCCGCGAGCGTGGTCGCCGGGCGCAGCAGGGGACCGGACCAGATCGTCTCGACCTTGATCTCCGGGTCGAGCATGAACGGCGACCCGCCGTCCTGCGGGAGCCCGAGGTCCACCGCGTAGCCGAGCTCCCGCGGGCTCGCGAAGCCCAGCCGGAGCGCGACCGGGCGGGCGCGCACCGTGCCCTGCGCGGTGCCGCCCCTGCGCCGCGTCCCGTGCTCGGGTCCCGCCCACAGCGTCGAGCGCAGCCCGCCCTCGCGTGCGACTGCACCCACCGCGCCACCGAGCGCGCACTCTGCCAGCAGGCGCAGCGCGCGGTAGACGCCGGACTTGCCGGTCCCGTTCGCGCCCGTCACGACCGTCAGCCGGCCGAGCGGCAGGACGAGCTCACGCAGCGAGCGGTAGCCCTCCACGGCCATGGTCTCGATCACGTGCACTCCCCGGTGTCGCGGTGACCTGCGCGGTCAGCGTGCCATGGCGGTGCGACACCGCGTCGGTGCTGTCGGCGGGCGCCGCTCGTGCGCGGGGTCGGACGCCGCTCGTCGGGCTCGCAGTCGATCGATCAGGATTCGAGAAGCGGCGCCGCGTGCCCGGTCCGTAGCGTGGTCGCAACGACGAGGACCACGAAGGAGACAGCGATGAGCAGCACGACGTCGACGTCCGGATCCACCACCGACACGTTCACCGCCGACGAGCGCGCGGCGATGAAGGAGCGCGCGGCCGAGCTCAAGGCGCAGTCCGGCCGCGCGGGCAAGGCCGCCAAGGCCGCCGACCTCGAGGCGGAGGTGCTCGCAAAGATCGTCGAGATGCCCGACGACGACCGCGTGATCGCCGAGCGCATCCACGCGATCGTCCGTGCCGAGGCGCCCGACCTGGCGCCGCGCACCTGGTACGGCATGCCTGCCTACGCGAAGGACGGCAAGGTGCTGTGCTTCTTCAAGGCCGCGGCGAAGTTCAAGACGCGCTACGCGATCCTGGGCTTCGAGGAGCCCGCGGCGCTCGACGACGGCCCGATGTGGCCCACGTCCTACGCCGTGACCGAGCTGACCGACGAGGTCGAGGAGGCCATCGCCGCCCTGATCCGCCGCGCGGTGGCATGACGTCGGGCGCTCGGTAGGCGCCGGGCCCGTCACCGACCAGCGGCGAGCTCGTCCACGGTCAGCGGCGCGTCGGCCTCGATCGTGATGTCGTCCGCCAGCGGGTGCTCGAGCGAGTCGTCGGCGGCGATCTCAGGCGACAGCACCGCTGAGGTCGACCACTGCGCGACCCCGGCGCCGGTGTCGAAGACCTGCACGTCGAAGTCGACGGTCGTCTCGCCCCCGCCGGTCAGTGCCGAGATCGCGACGGGGTCGGCGACGAGCTCGAAGCTGCCGTCCGACCTGGTCAACGTCGCGGCGATCATGACCAGCTCGGCGCTGTCCCCGACTTGCTGCTGGCCGAGCGCCTCGTGGTCGGGCCACGCCATCGCCATCACGGGAACCCCGGCTCCAGCGCCGGTCACCGTGCCGGCGGTGAGCACGGGGCCGTCGAGCTCAGGCGAGGGAGTCACGTCCACCCACCCGGCGAGCGTCTCGAGCTGCTCGGCGGTGGGAGGGCGCGGGCCCACGTCGGCGGGCGCGGACGGGCCGATCAGCGCAGCGGCAGTCAGTACCGCACCGCACACCAGCGTCGCGCCCGACAGGCGCTTGACCAAGGACGACATGTGCTTCCCCCTGTTCGCCGCCCCGCGCAGCGCGCAGCGACGAGACGAGTAGAGCACCGGAGCAGACCCTCGTGTGCGGGTTTGGTGGCACAGTCCTCCCGTCCGGACGTGACCCAGGTCACGCGTCGAGGGAGCGCAGCAGAGTGGTGCGCACATACCGCGCGTACCCGCCGGGCGTGCGCCCGACGGGGCGTCCGGACGTGAGCACGTCGGCGTCGTCGGACGCGACGACGCGCGCGTCGCCGCACGCACGGATGCGCGCCACGAGGTCGACGTCCTCGTGCTCGGGTTGCAGGCCGAACCCGCCCACCCGTTCGTAGGCGTCGGCCCGCACGCCAAGGTTCGCGCCGTGCACGTGTCCGTTGGGCCGGCCGGGCTCGCGGGTCGCGGACCACGCGCGCAGCTGGTCGGCGGACAGGTCGGCCGGGTCGGGGCGCACGGTCCCGACGACGACGTCGGCACCCTCGTCGGCGAGGTCGACCTGGCTGGTCAGCCAGTGCGCGGGCACCTTCGAGTCGGCGTCGGTGCACGCGATCCACGTGCGGTCCCGCGCCACGGACGAGCCCGCGAGCCCGCGTGCGACGGCCAGCGCTCGTGCGGCACCCACCGAGCGCGCGTCGATCGACCTGACGTCCACCGGGAACGTGCGTGCGACCGCCTCGGACCCGTCGCGGCACGAGTCGAGCACCACGACGACGCGCGCGTGCAGGCCTCTGACGCGTGCGAGCTCGTCGGCAGCGACCACCACGGACTGCAGGCACCGGCCCAGGAGCGCTTCCTCGTCGCGGACCGGGATCGCGACGACGACGTCGAGCACCGGGAGCGCGCCGCCGGTCACGCCAGGCCCGTCCGTCGCGCCACGGAGCGCGGGTCGCGGCTCCACACGTCGAGCAGGAAGTCCTCCTCGACGTGCCGGACCACCGTGGTCAGCCCGAGCTCCGCGGCCAGCGTGCGGTGCACGTCGTCGCCGCTCAGCGGGTACTGCGCCACCGGGTGACGCCAGTGGCACGCGACGAGGGTGCCGTCGGCGGTGAGTGCGTCGCGCAGCCGCCGGGCGGTCGTCGCGAGCTGGGGTCGGGTGAGGTAGTAGCCGACCTCCGAGAGCACGACGAGGTCGTACGGCCCGCCGGGCACGCCGTCGGCGAGGTCGTGCTGCAGGTACTGCACCGTGCCCAGGTGCGCGGTGCGCTCCTTCGCGGACGTCAGGGCCGCGGGTGCGACATCGGTCGCGACGAGCACGTCGCAGCGTGCCGCCAGGAGCTCGGTGAGCGTCCCGACCGAGCAGCCGATCTCCAGCGCCGCGCCGAACCGCTCCCGGGGCAGCGCGGCGAGCGTGGTCGCGCGCTTGCGGCGCTCGTACCACCGCGACGCGAGGTGCCACGGGTCTGGTCGTCGTGCGTAGCTGGCGTCGAAGAACGACGCACCGAGCGGCTGCGGCATCGGCGCGGAGGCGGTCACGAACACCTCGACGTCCCGGTCGAAGGTGCGCACGAAGTCCGGGTGCAGGACGGCGGCGTCGGCGGGATCGGGGGACAGCGGCCGGACCTGGGTGACGTGCCGCGCCACCGCCCGGCTCTTGAGCACCACGGACCGGTCGGCGAGCGGCAGCGCCCGCAGGCGCTCCCACGGCACCGCGGGGTCCTCGGGCGTGCCCCAGTGCCACATCCACAGCGGGTACTCGAGCAGCTCGGCACCCAGCTCGTCGGCGAGCTCGGCACAGATCTCCCCGACGACGCGGTGGTCCCGATGGCCGTCCCCGCGCCACGGGCCGACGACCAGCGCGGCCGGTTCACCCCGAGTCAGCACGTCGCGCACATCGGCCGCGACCGCCGCGCGGTGCTCGCGGGTCGCGCCGTCGGGGTAGTCGAGCAGCGTGACGGGCGAGCCGGGCGAGAGCACCGCGAGCGCGTCGGTGACCTCGGCGGCCCGCCGGGCGGCGAGCTCGGCGGGGGTGAGGGTGGGGGAGCCCGGGTGCGACGCGGCTCCGTCGGTCACGACCACGACGTGCGCGGGACGCCCCGCGGCGGCGAGCTCGGCGAGCAGGCCACCGGCCCCGAGCGTCTCGTCGTCCGGGTGGGCGGCCACCACGACGACCCGCCCGCCGACGGGACGCGGCAGCGCGTGCAGGCCCTGCAGCCACGGGTCCCACACCTGCGGATCCGTCCCCGCGGCTCGTCCGTCGAACGTCACCACGGCTGACCGGGCAGGGCGATCACCGCGCGGCCGAGCGAGACGTCGTCGCGCTCGGCGTGCTGCTGACGGATGTAGACCTGCAGGTCCGCGACGCGCTTGGCGTAGGCCTCCTCCTGCGTGAGCGGGCCGGGGCCGAGCGCGTGGGCCGCCGAGCGCAGCACGTCCTCACAGGTTCGGGCGACCACCGCGCGCACCCGCTTGGCCAGGACCCGGCCCGCCTCGCGCGTGTCCTCGTCCTCGGACCGGCGGCCGTGGTCCGTCCGGGCGCCCGAGGCGTCCACGGCACGCGCCGCCTCCGCGAGGCTCGTGCGCGCGCTCGCGAGGCGCTCGTCGATCGCCCCGACGTGCATCGCGAGCAGCGGGTCGTCGCCCCGCGTGCGCGCGTGCTGCAGGACGCGCCGCGCCACGCCGACCGCGCCGCCGTACCAGCACGCGGCGACGCCGATCGCGCCCCACCAGAACCCCGGCCGGTCCAGGTACCAGCTGCCGCTGCGGACGAGCCTGGCCGGGACGTCACGCAGCTCGAGCGGGCCGCTGGGGATCTCCCGCAGCCCGCGCGAGACCCACCCCTGACGCGAGGCCACGACCCCGGGCGCCGACAGGTCCACCGCGAACAGTCCACGCTCGTCCCCGCCCCCGACCCGAGAGGTGACGAGCGCGCACCCGAGCCGGTCCGCGAGCGAGCACCACGGCTTGGTCCCGTCGAGCCGCCACGACCCGTCCGGTGCGCGACTCGCCTCGAGCCGCGTCCCGGGCATCTCCGCCGCGTACACGCCCCACGTCGCGGCTGTCGGCAGCGGGCGCTCGTCGTCGGGCGTGCCGGCCTGGCTCAGGATCGCCAGCGCGTCCAGGTGCGGCTCGACGGCGCGCGCGACGGCGACGTCGGCCGCAGCGCACGTCGCCAGCAGCTCCCACAGGCGCGTCGTGGCGCCGTTCCCGGGCAGGAGGTCCGTCGGCCAGGTCCGGACGTGCGCGAGCGCCTCGTCCACCGACCCCGGGACGGACGGCCACGCGTCAGGATCCGGGCTCGTGCCCAGCACGACGGGCCGGTTCTCGCTCAGGTCCGCTCGCACGGGCACGCCTCACCTCGCTCCGCGCGGGACCGGTGCGCGCCGAGCGGCTCCGTCCCGCGCACTTCTGCCGTTGCTGGACGAGTCGAGAGGATAGGCAGCCGAGCGGGGTCGCGCTCGCCGAGGAAGACGCTTGGGAGGGGTGTGTTCGCGGATCGCCGGCGCGGCAGGTCAGGAGTGTCGAATGCGCGAACGAGACCGCCGGCGCGGGCATCCCGGCACTGGCCGCGGACCCCGCGACCGCGAGCGCGGCCGCCGAGGCGTCGCGGGCCCTCGTCCAGGCGAGCCGCATCCCCGCCGAGCAGGCCTGACCTCGGGTTCTTCGCCGCCCACCCCGCTCGGTGCGGCGCCCGTGGGCCGCGACCGACGCGCCCGTCGCCCGCGGCCGGCGCACCGCCGGACGGGTGACGCCCACCTGCCCCGCCCCCCAAGCGCGTCGCGGACCCTAGGGTCGTGCGCATGTGGGACGAGGAGCTGGTGGGT
Source organism: Cellulomonas sp. A375-1 (assembly GCF_001040865.1). Lineage (NCBI taxonomy): Bacteria > Bacillati > Actinomycetota > Actinomycetes > Micrococcales > Cellulomonadaceae > Cellulomonas > Cellulomonas sp. A375-1. The sequence continues at coordinate 10,581 of NZ_LFKW01000046.1, forward strand.
GACGTTCGTCGGTGGGTCGAGTCGGGCGACTTGGACGTCGCGTGCGAACGCCTCGCCGAGAAGCTCCGCGAGACCGGCGTCGACGGGTTCACCCGGGCTGCGCGCGGAGGGTTCACCAACTCGCCCGACGAGGTCCGGCGCTGGTTGCAGCGCTGCGCCGGGCTCCTGACGACCCTCGGCGGCGAGTACCCCGCCCTCTACACCGAGATGAACGGCTACACCCTCAACACGGATCACTGGTCGGCGGCCCTGGAGGCGTGGTCGGCGCCGATCGACGACTTCGAGGCCTTGGACGACGGCCCGGCTGACGTCCCGCTGCACTACCGCGAGGACCTGACCCTGCGCGGCTGGGCCTCCATGCAGGGGTCCTTCGAGCGCTATGTCGGCGAGCACGCGCCCCGGTCCGCCGACGTCGAGACCGCCACGAGCGTCGCGGAGCTGCTGGTCCACGTCGCATTCCTGCGCCTGGTCCGGAATGCGTGGCTGGCCGGTCCCATCGAGGGCATCTCGGTGCCGCTCGCGGTGACGACGCACGACTCCGAGCTCGGGATCGTTCTGCAGCCTGTGGAGTGACGGCGTCGATCCCCGCGACCGGACGGCGGGGACCACGCGCGGTGGACGGATGGAGCGGACGACGGGAATCGAACCCGCGTAGCCAGTTTGGAAGACTGGGGCTCTACCATTGAGCTACGTCCGCACGGGCCGCGAAGGCGCGGCCGGCGACGTCAGGGTACCGGCTGGTGCACGGTGTCCCGAAACCGGTGGGTCCGCGCCGGGGGCGTCCCGGCGCCTCCCGGTGATTCGTCCGCGATCCCGGCCGTGGCGTACCATCGAGGGTCGCCCGTGCGCGCCGAGAGCCTCCTGAGCCCGACGCCGCGCAGCGCCTCGCACGCCGCCGGGAAACGGCGAACCATTCCGATCAGTTGGAGAGCATCGAAGTGAAGAGCGCCGTCGAGACCCTGGAGCCGACGAAGGTCAAGCTGACCGTCGAGGTGACGTACGACGAGCTCCGGCCGAGCATCGCGCACGCCTACGAGCACATCGCGGAGCAGGTGACGGTCCCCGGCTTCCGCAAGGGCAAGGTGCCGCCGCGCATCATCGACCAGCGCGTCGGTCGCCCGGCCGTCATCGAGCACGCGGTCAACGAGGGCCTGGGCAGCTTCTACGCCGAGGCGGTCCGCGAGAACAAGCTGCGCCCGCTGGGTCAGCCCGAGGTCGAGGTCACGAAGGTCCCCGGTCTCGTCGCCGGCGAGGAGGAGGGCGAGCTGCACTTCTCCGCCGAGGTCGAGATCCGTCCCGAGATCACCGTCCCCGCGCTGTCCGAGATCGCCCTCGAGGTCGACGGCGTCGAGGTCACCGACGAGGACCTCGAGGGTCGCCTGGACGCGCTGCGCGAGCGGTTCGGCACGCTCGTGGGCATCGACGCCCCGGCCGCGGCCGGCAACTTCGTCGTGATCGACCTCGTCGCGAAGATCGGCGACGAGGAGGTCGACTCGGTCTCCGGCGTCAGCTACCAGATCGGCTCGGGCAACATGCTCGAGGGCCTCGACGAGGCGCTCACAGGCCTGTCGGCCGGCGAGACCACCACGTTCGAGACCGAGCTGGCCGGCGGCGAGCACGCGGGCGAGAAGGCGCTGGTCACGGTCAACGCGACCACCGTCAAGGAGCGCCAGCTGCCCGACGCGGACGACGACTTCGCGCAGCTCGCCTCGGAGTTCGACACGCTCGACGAGCTCAAGGAGGACCTGCGCGAGCAGGCCGCCCGCACCAAGGTCTCGAACCAGGCCGTCCAGGCCCGCGACCTGCTCGTCGAGAAGCTCGTCGCGGCCACCGAGATCCCCGTGCCGTCGGGCGTCGTCGAGGCCGAGGTGCACCGCCACCTCGAGTCCGAGGGCCGCCTCGAGGACGACGAGCACCGCGCCGAGGTGACGGAGCAGGCGCAGACCGCGCTGCGCAACCAGATCCTGCTCGACACGCTCGCCGAGCAGCTCGAGGTCAAGGTCTCGCAGCAGGAGCTCGTCGAGTACCTCGTGCAGGCCTCGCGCCAGTACGGCATGGACCCGAACACGTTCATCAAGACGCTCGATGAGGGTGGTCAGATCCCGGCGATGGTCGCCGAGGTCGCGCGCTCGAAGTCGATCGCCGTCGCGCTGCGCCAGGTCAAGGTCACCGACCCGTCGGGTGCGGCCGTCGACCTGTCGGACTTCATCGGCACCGACGCGGACGACGCGGCCGACTCGCAGGACGACGCGGCCGCGGCCGCGGCTGTCGCCGACGCGGCGGTCGACGCCACGGCCTGACCGGCACACGGCCTGATCGGCTCAGCCGCTCGCGCCACCAGCACGTCGCAGGGCCCCGCCACCGGCTTCCGGTGTCCGGGGCCCTCGTCGTCGTCGGGGTCCGGCACGGGGCCCGGAGGCCAGGGTGACCCCTGGACTGCGCCGTCAGCGAAAACGGGCCCTGCGCGGGCCTGAGGAGGGCGGCGCGCGCGTTAGTGTCACAGCGACGCAAGGACCCCGCTCAGATCAAGGAGCCTTCGTGAACGACTTCCCGGCCATCGCCCGGGCCGACTCCCCGGGACTCGGCCTGAACGACCACATCTACAACCGGCTGCTGCGCGAGCGGATCATCTGGCTCGGCTCCGAGGTGCGCGACGAGAACGCGAACGCGATCTGCGCGCAGATGATGCTGCTCGCGGCGGAGGACCCCGACAAGGACATCTGGCTGTACATCAACTCGCCCGGTGGCTCGATCACGGCGGGCATGGCGATCTACGACACCATGCAGTACATCAAGCCGGACGTCGCGACGATCGCGATGGGTATGGCGGCCTCGATGGGGCAGTTCCTGCTCTCGTCGGGGGCCAAGGGCAAGCGCTACGCGACGCCCCACGCCCGCGTGATGATGCACCAGCCCTCGGGCGGCATCGGCGGCACCGCCACGGACGTGCGCATCAACGCGCAGCTGATCCTGCACATGAAGAACGTGCTCGCCGAGCTGACCGCCGCGCAGACGGGCAAGTCGCTCGAGCAGATCAACTCCGACGCGGACCGCGACCGCTGGTTCACCGCACCCGAGGCCCTCGAGTACGGCTTCATCGACCACGTCGTCGAGGCTGCGAGCTCGGTGACGGGCCGCGGCGGCACCGCCTGAGCTTGTTGAGCTGCGCCGGCGACGGCGTGTCGACCTTCTGACCTCGAGGAGAACCTGTGAGCACCGAGTCCCAGTTCATCGCCCGCGCGGGCGCGCTGGCGGGCGGCTTCGGTCGTCCGGCCGTGGCCGCGCCCTCCGCCCGTTACGTGCTGCCGCAGTTCGAGGAGCGCACGGCCTACGGCTTCAAGCGCCAGGACCCGTACACCAAGCTGTTCGAGGACCGCATCATCTTCCTCGGCGTGCAGGTGGACGACGCCTCGGCCGACGACGTCATGGCCCAGCTCCTGGTGCTCGAGAGCACCGACCCGGACCGCGACATCACGCTGTACATCAACTCGCCCGGGGGCTCGTTCACGGCGCTCACGGCGATCTACGACACGATGCAGTACATCAAGCCGCACATCGCCACGGTCTGCCTCGGGCAGGCTGCGTCGGCCGCGGCCGTGCTGCTCGCCGCGGGGACGCCGGGCAAGCGCCTGGCACTGCCGAACGCGCGCGTCCTGATCCACCAGCCCGCGATGGAGGGTGGCGGCTACGCGCAGGCGTCCGACATCGAGATCCACGCGAACGAGCTCATCCGCATGCGGGAGTGGCTCGAGGAGACCATCGCGCACCACACGGGGCGTGACCTCGAGCTTGTGCGCCAGGACATCGAGCGCGACAAGATCCTCACCGCGAAGCAGGCGCTCGAGTACGGCCTCGTCGACCAGGTGCTCGCGAGCCGCAAGGGCGTGCGCCCGACGGTGGTCGAGCCCACCGCCTGACCGGGCACCGCGACGGGCGCGCGAGGACTGTCGTCCTCGAGCGCCCGTCGTCGTCCGACGGGGCTCAGAAGGGGCAGCGGCGGACCCGCAAAGCGGACCGTTAGCCCAGGCCCGGGCAACCGAAACGTTTCGGGCGGGCGAATTGGCCCGGACGAGGCAGGACACGCCGCGACACGGGGCGGGGTACGCCTGACACGGGGCGCGGCGTAGTGTCCAATGGAGGACCGGCGTCGAGGCGCCGGGTCGGCCGGGACGTCCCGGCCGGACGCAGGATCAAGCGCAGTTTCCAGGCAAGGACGCAGGCCGCTCACGGCGGCGGGGCGCGAGGAAGGGACGAGACGTGGCTCGGATCGGAGACGGCGCCGACCTGCTCAAGTGCTCTTTCTGCGGCAAGTCCCAGAAGCAGGTCAAGAAGCTCATCGCCGGGCCCGGCGTCTACATCTGCGACGAGTGCATCGAGCTGTGCAACGAGATCATCGAGGAGGAGCTCGCCGAGGCCAACGAGACCGGCCTGGTGGAGCTGCCGAAGCCCCGCGAGATCTTCGACTTCCTCGAGCAGTACATCATCGGCCAGGACTCCGCCAAGAAGGCCCTGTCCGTCGCGGTCTACAACCACTACAAGCGGATCCAGGCCGGCGAGGGCGTGCGCAACGCCGACGACCAGGTCGAGATCGCCAAGTCCAACATCCTGCTGGTCGGGCCCACGGGGACCGGCAAGACGTACCTCGCCCAGACGCTCGCGCGCATGCTCAACGTGCCGTTCGCGATCGCCGACGCCACCGCGCTGACGGAGGCCGGCTACGTCGGTGAGGACGTCGAGAACATCCTGCTCAAGCTCATCCAGGCCGCGGACTACGACGTCAAGAAGGCCGAGCAGGGCATCATCTACATCGACGAGATCGACAAGATCGCGCGCAAGAGCGAGAACCCGTCGATCACGCGCGACGTCTCCGGCGAGGGTGTGCAGCAGGCGCTGCTGAAGATCATCGAGGGCACCACGGCCTCGGTCCCGCCCCAGGGCGGGCGCAAGCACCCGCACCAGGAGTTCATCCAGATCGACACCGGGAACGTGCTGTTCATCGTCGCGGGTGCGTTCGCGGGCCTCGACGACATCATCGCGGCGCGTGCGCGCAAGCGCGTGGTCGGGTTCGGCGCCCCCCTGGTGGACGCGCACGAGGAGGGCGACCTGTTCTCCGAGGTCCGTCCCGAGGACCTGCAGAAGTACGGGCTCATCCCGGAGTTCATCGGGCGTCTGCCCGTCGTCGCCGCCGTGGGACGCCTGGACCAGGACGCTCTGGTGCGCATCCTGACGGAGCCGCGCAACGCGCTCGTCAAGCAGTACCAGCGGATGTTCGAGATCGACGGGGTCGAGCTCGACTTCGACGACGGCGCCGTGGCCGCGATCGCCGACCAGGCGCTCCTGCGCGGAACCGGCGCGCGCGGGCTGCGGGCCATCATGGAAGAGGTCCTGCAGCAGGTGATGTTCGAGGTGCCCAGTCGCGACGACGTGGCGCGCGTGCTCATCACGCGCGAGGTGGTGCTCGAGAACGTCAACCCCACGCTCGTGCCGCGGGAGAAGCGTCCGCCGCGCGAGAAGAGCGCCTGACGCGCTCGTCGGCGACCTAGGATCGCGTCCGTGACCGACCAGGACGTGCCCCACCCGCCGGTGCCCGCGACGCAGGAGCCCGCAGGCATCCCGCCCGAGCTGGCGCGCCTGCGGCACAGCATCGACAACATCGACGCCGCGCTCGTCTACCTGCTCGCCGAGCGGTTCAAGGCGACCAAGCAGGTCGGCGTCCTCAAGGCCCAGCGGGGCCTGCCGCCCTCGGACCCGGGCCGCGAGGAACGGCAGGTCAACCGCCTGCGCGAGCTCGCGCACCAGGCCGATCTCGACCCGGTCTTCGCCGAGAAGTTCCTGGAGTTCATCGTGGCCGAGGTCATCCGCCACCACGAGGCGCTCGCGCAGGACCACGGCACCGAGGCCTGACCGCAGCGCGCGACGCTCGCGGCGTCGGGAGCAGCGGCGTCGGGAGCAGCGGTGTCGGGTGCCCGCCTGGGGTGGCGTGGCACGCGTTCGTGCGGTTGGTTAGGAATGGTCAAGCGAGGCTCGGGCGGCGCGGCGGATCGCGCGCGTCTCCCGGGCACGCCCGCCGCAAGGTCCACGTCGTGGACCGGGGGAGGTTGCCGCATGGACCTGCACTGGCTCAAGCCGCTGCTCGGCCGCACGTCGCCGTTCACCACCGTGTTCCTCGACGCGACGAGAGCCGAGTCGGCGGGGGAGTCGGAGGCGGCGGACCGGTGGCGGGCAGCGCGGCGCACGCTCGAGCGTGACGGCGCGTCCACGTCCGTGCTCGACGAGATCGAGGACCTCGTCACCGTGCCCACGGGCGTGCGTGGTCCGCACGGGCGGGTCGTGGTTGCGGATGTCGACGGTGTCGTCGTCGACCGCGTCGTCTCCGAGCCGCCGGCGCAGACCGTCGCCGTCTACGGACCCGTCCCCGACCTGGTGGCCGCGGTGCGGGCCGCCGACGAGGCGGTCGACCTGCTCGTCGTCGCGATCGACCGCTCGGGCGCCGACCTGACCTGGAAGTCCGCGGGTGGGGCACGCGCGGCGTCGACGCCCGACGAGCCGGCGCGGGAGAGCGTCGAGGGTGGGCATGACGACGTGCACAAGACCCGCGAGGGCGGGCTGTCGCGCCGCAGCCAGACGCGTGCCGAGGACTCCTGGGAGCGCAACGCCGAGGCGGTCGCCGCGTACCTCGACAAGAGGGTCGCCGAACGGGCGCCCGAGCTCGTCGTCCTCACGGGCGACGTGCGGGCGGTCGCGCTGGTGTGCGAGAAGACGGGCCAGCACGTGCGCGAGGTCGCCGTGGAGGTCACCGGCGGCAGCCGCGGTGAGGGCGCGAAGGCCGAGGCGTTCGCGGCGCGCGTGCGGGCCGCGGTCGACACGTTCCGCGAGCAGCGCCGACAGCGGGTCCTCGACCGGTTCGGTCAGTCGCTCGGGCGGGGCGACGGTGCGGTGACGTCGCTCGACGACGTGGTCGAGGTCCTGCGCCGGGGTCAGGTCGCCGAGCTGGTCCTGGCGGACAGCGCGCTGGCGAGCCTGCAGGAGCGCGAGGTGCTGGTCGGTGGGCAGCCGCTCGAGCTCGCCACGAGCCAGGGCGACCTCGACACGCTCGGCGTCTCCGAGGGTCGGCGCTTCCCTGCGTCCGTCGCACTCGTCCGCGCCGCGCTGGGCCAGGACGCGGGGGTGACGTTCACCGGGGACGCGACCACCGAGCTCGTCGACGGCGTCGGCGCGCTGCTGCGGTGGTCCGACGAGTCGACGCCGAGCGAGCAGCTGCTCACGCAGTCGGCGGACGCGAAGCGGGTGCGCACGATCGTCTGACCGGGCGGCGACAGGGGTCGCCGGGTTGTGCACGTAGGCCGGTGCCGGTGCCAGCCGGTGCCGTCACCGGTCCGCGCGTGCCCGTGCCTCTTCGCGCTGGAGGCGCAGCACGAGGCGGAACAGCGCCTCGCGGGTGGGCTCGCTGAGGTCGAGGAGGTCGCATCCGTAGCGCCAGCCCCAGGTGGCCTCCTCGATGCGCAGCACGCGTGCGCGCAGGTCGACGGACCCCGCGTCGACCGGCAGCGAGAGACGCACGACGTCGCCGTGGTCGAGCGCGGTGGGGCTCGCGAACCGGATGCCGGACGCGCTGACGTCGACGACCGAGAGCCGGATCGCCTCGTTCGTCGGGACGCGCTCGAGGACCCCGATGCAGGCGGCCGAGTACGACGCGCGTGCGCACGAGCGGCGCTGGTTCTGCGCGACGAGCTCCTGCACGACCACGCTGACGTGCTCGTCGGACACCCCGCCGATCAGACCGGTGTACCGGCACTCACCCTTGACCGGGTCGAGGACGACCGCGTGCACGACGTCGCCGATGTGCTGGTTCTCGAGAGGGGCCTGCACGCGCGCGACGAGCACGCCGGTCTCGTACTTCTCGACGAACCCGATCGTCGAGCCGTGCTTCGCCCCGACGTGGCAGACCGCCAGCTCGTGCATCGGTGCACCTCACCCCGTCATGTCGGCGCCGCCCCCGAAACTGGTCGGCTGTCCATGTTGTACACCATGGTCGGGCAGACCTCTGACAAGGGACCTGCGACCTGGAGCGACGGCGCGTCGGTGGCGGCGGCCTACTCCTTTCGGGTGCCCGCCGGACGGATGTCGACGTACAGCTCGTCGATCACGTCGGCGAAGTCCTTGAGGACGAGCGCGCGCTTGACCTTCAGCGACGGCGTCAGGTATCCGTTCGCCTCGGTGAGGTCGGTGGGCAGCACGGTGATCTTGCGGATCGACTCGGCACGCGACACCGCCTCGTTGGCGCGCGCCACGGCGCGGTCGAGGGCCTCGAGGACCGCCTCGTGGGTGCTGGCAGCCTCGACGTCCATCTGCGGCAGACCGTGGTTGGACAGCCAGCCCGGCAGCATCTCCGGGTCGAGCGTCACGAGCGCGCCGATGAACGGCCGCTGGTCGCCCACCACGACGACCTGGCTCACGAGCGGGTGCCCGCGCAGGCGGTCCTCGAGGACCGCGGGTGCGACGTTCTTGCCGCCCGCGGTGACGATGATCTCCTTCGAGCGACCCGTGATGCGCAGGTAGCCGTCCTCGTCGAGCGTCCCGAGGTCACCCGTGCGGAACCAGCCGTCGACGAGCGCGGCCTTCGTCGCCTCCTCGTCGTGCCGGTAGCCGCGGAACACGTGCGGACCCGCGACCCAGATCTCGCCCGTGTCGTCGACGCGCAGGCGGGTGCCGTGGAACGCCGGCCCGACGGTCCCGACCTTGATGAGACCGGGCCGGTTGACGGCGGTCGGCGCGGTCGTCTCGGTGAGGCCGTAGCCCTCCAGCACGCGCACGCCGATGCCGCGGTAGAAGTGCCCCAGGCGCTCGCCGAGGGGGGCGCCGCCCGAGATCGCGTACTCGGCGCGCCCGCCCAGCGCCGCGCGCAGCTTGGTGTGCACGAGCCGGCCCGCGAGCCGGTGCTGGCTGCGCAGCGCGGCGCTCGGGCCCTGCGGCGTGTCGAGCGCGCGCGAGTAGGTGATCGCGACCTTCGCCGCCCACCGGAAGACCCGCAGCGACAGGCCACCGCCGGCCTTCTGCTCCGCCGAGTTGTAGACCTTCTCGAACACGCGGGGGACGGCCAGGATGAACGTGGGCTGGAACGCGGCCAGGTCGGGCAGCAGGTTGCGGGTGTCCGGCGTGTGCCCCAGCACCGCACCCGACGGCACGCACAGCACCTGGATGAAGCGCGCGAACACGTGCGCGAGCGGCATGAACAGCAGGGTGCGCGAGTGCGGCCTCGCGCAGACGTCGGTGAGGCCCTCGACGCCCAGCAGCGTGAGCGAGACGAAGTTGCCGTGCGTGAGCTCGACGCCCTTGGGCCGGCCGGTCGTGCCGGACGTGTAGATGATCGTCGCGAGGTCGTCCGGGCCGGTCAGGGCGCTGCGGCGGGCGATCTCGCCGTCGGCCACGTCGGCGCCGGCGGTGACGAGGGCGTCGAGACCGCCCGAGTCGATCACCAGCACGTCGGTCAGGCCGGGGAGGTCGTCGCGGACCTGGGCGACCACCGCGGCGTGCGCCTCGGTCTCGACGACGACCAGCCGTGCCCCCGCATCGGCGCAGATCCACCGCACCTGCTCGGCCGACGAGGTCTCGTAGACCGGCACCCCGACCGCGCCCGCGGCCCAGATCGCGAAGTCGAGCAGCGTCCACTCGTACCGCGTGCGCGACATGATCCCGACGCGGTCGCCGGGCTGGATGCCGCGCGCGACGAGCCCCTTGGCGACCGCGGTCACCTCGGCCGCGAAGGCGCGGACCGTCACCGGGGTCCACGGTGCGCCGGGGCCGGCCGACCGCTCGATCATCGTGCCGTCGGCGTCACGCTCGAGACGACGCGCGAGCAGGCCCGGGATGGACCGCGGGGCGTCGGCGGGAACAGGGGCGACGTCGTCCGGGTGCGAGGCGGGCCTCGAGGTCGGGTCAGGGTCTGCGGGCATGGCGGTCTCTCCGTTCGGCACGCACGCGACCCTACCGCTCGGTAACCGACCGGGAGCGGGCCGGACGGCCGCTCCCGGTCGGCCCCGGGTCAGGAACCGCGCTTGACCGACTCGCCGAGCTCGGCGTCACGCGCGACCGCCTGCTCGACGTCCGCGCCCACGACCTCGAGGGTCCCCGTGGCGCGGCCGGCGGCCCGCACGTCGTCGAGCGCGAGCTCGACGGACGCGATCTGCGCGGACGGCACCTCGAGTCGCGCGGCGAGGATCTCGGTGCGCATCGAGACCTTGGCCTCGGACTTGACCTTGCGCAGCGCGGCGAGCGCCGCGCCCGCGGCGGTGACCGTGGCGAACGAGGCCTCGCCCGAGGCGGTGCGCAGCGGAGCCGACGTCGGCCACGCGGCGCGGTGCACCGAGCCCTCGCGCCACCACGACCAGACCTCCTCGGTCGCGAACGGCAGGACCGGCGCGAGCAGGCGCAGGAGCACGTCGAGCGCGAGGCACAGCGCGGTGCGGGCACTCTGCGCACCCGCGCCCTCGCCGTACGCGCGGTCCTTGACGAGCTCGAGGTAGTCGTCGCAGAACGTCCAGAAGAACGTCTCGGTGAGCTCGAGCGCACGCGTGTGGTCGTACGCCTCGAGCGCGGCTGTGGCCTGCTCGACGACGTCGGCCAGGCCCGCGAGCATCGCCTGGTCGAGCGCGACGGTCACGAGCGCGGGGTCGAGCGACGGGGCCTCGTCGGCCGAGCCGAACGACAGCGCGAACTTCGAGGCGTTGAGCACCTTGATCGCGAGACGGCGGCCGATCTTCATCTGGCCGACCTCGAACGCCGCGTCCGTGCCGAGCCGCGCCGAGGCCGCCCAGTAGCGCACCGCGTCCGAGCCGTGCTCCTCGAGCAGGCCCATCGGCGTGACGACGTTGCCCTTGGACTTCGACATCTTCTTGCGGTCGGGGTCCAGGATCCAGCCGCTGATGGCCGCGTCGGACCACGGCAGCGAGCCGTGCTCGAGGTGCGCGCGCACGACCGTCGAGAACAGCCACGTGCGGATGATGTCCTGGCCCTGCGGGCGCAGGTCCATGGGGAACACGCGCTCGAACAGGTCCGGGTCGGAACGCCAGCCGCCCGCGATCTGCGGGGTCAGGGACGAGGTCGCCCACGTGTCCATGATGTCCGGGTCGCCGACGAACCCTCCGGGCACGCCGCGCTGATCGGCCGTGTAGCCCTCGGGGACGTCCGACGAGGGGTCGATCGGGAGCTGGTCCTCGCGCGGGCGCAGCGGCTCGTCGTAGAGGGGCTGGCCGTCGGCGTCGAGCGCGTACCAGACGGGCAGCGGCACGCCGAAGAAGCGCTGGCGGCTGATGAGCCAGTCGCCGTTCAGGCCGCCGACCCAGTTCTCGTACCGGACCTGCATGAACTCCGGGTGGAAGTCGATCTCGGCGCCGCGCGCGAGCAGCGCCGTGCGCAGCTCCTCGTCGCGACCGCCGTTGCGGATGTACCACTGGCGGCTCGTGACGATCTCGAGGGGCTTGTCGCCCTTCTCGTAGAAGTTCGCCTTGCGCTGCGTGGGCGTGGGCTCTCCGTCGAGGTCGCCGGTCTCGCGCAGGCCGGCGACGACCGCCTCGCGCGCCGAGAAGGTTGTCTTGCCCGTGAGCTCCGCGAAGCGCTCGCGGCCCTCGGGCGACGTGATCCACTCGGGCGTCTCGCGCAGCAGCCGACCGTCGCGCTGGACCACCGAGCGCGTCGGGAGCTGCAGCTCGCGCCACCACTGCACGTCGGTGAGGTCACCGAACGTGCAGCACATCGCGATGCCCGCGCCCTTGTCCGGCTCGGCCGCGGGGTGCGCGAGGACCGGCACCTCGACGCCGAACAGCGGCGTGGTGACCGTGGTGCCGAACAGGTGCTGGTAGCGCTCGTCGTCGGGGTGGGCGATGAGCGCGACGCACGCCGGGAGCAGCTCGGGCCGCGTCGTCTCGATGTGGACCGGGCCGTCGGCGCCGTGGAACGCGACGCGGTGGAACGCGCCCGGGTAGTCGCGTGCCTCGAGCTCGGCCTGCGCGACGGCCGTCTGGAACGTCACGTCCCACAGCCCGGGGGCCTCGGCCTGGTACGCCTCGCCGCGCTCGAGGTTGCGCAGGAACGCCTGCTGCGCCACGGCTCGCGACTCGGCGGAGATCGTCTGGTAGGTCATCGACCAGTCGACGGACAGGCCGAGCCGGCGCCACAGCGCCTCGAACTGCCGCTCGTCCTCGACTGTGAGCCGCTCGCACAGCTCGACGAAGTTGCGGCGGCTCACCGGGACCTGGTCGGCGGCCTTGATCGTCTTGCCATCGGTGCCCTCGTGCGGCGGGGTGAAGTCCGGGTCGTAGGGCAGCGAAGGGTCGCAGCGCACGCCGTAGTAGTTCTGGACGCGGCGCTCGGTGGGCAGGCCGTTGTCGTCCCAGCCCATCGGGTAGAAGACCTCGGCGCCGCGCATGCGGCGGTAGCGCGCGACGACGTCGGTGTGCGTGTAGGAGAAGACGTGGCCCACGTGCAGCGAGCCCGAGACGGTGGGCGGCGGGGTGTCGATCGAGTACACCTGCGCGCGGGACTTCGAGCGGTCGAACGTGTACGTCCCCAGCTCGGCCCAGCGAGCCGACCAGGACTCCTCGAGCCCTTCGAGGCCGACCTTGTCCGGTACGCGGCGGCCGGCGGAGGTCGTCGGGGCGTCGGTCCGGGGGGTCAGGTCGCTCATGACCGCCCATCTTCCCAGACGTCGCGGGTGTTGCTGTACGGGTTTCGTGCGCCGGGACGTCTCAGCGCGGGTCCGCGGGCACGAGAGCGTCGGGCTGCGGCAGGAGCGCCTCGATCTGCGAGAGCATCCAGGAGTTGTAAACCGCGCCGATCACCGGCCCGCTCGGCCGGCTCGAGCGCACGCGCGCACCCAGGTCGACGACGACCGGCCAGGCGAACGCGGCGAAGTCCCGCACGATCGTCGTGAGCGCGTAGCGGTGCGCGTCCTCGTCCGCCGAGTCGCCGATCACGGCCGAGATGACTCCGACGCCGGACTGCAAGCCCCGCATTCCGCCGTGCGCGAGCTCCGCCTGGTCGAGCGACGAGCGTGTGAACCGGGCGAGCTCGTCCGCCGTCACGTGCGACGTCGTGGCGACGTGGACGAGCAGGTGCAGAGTCGTCGCACCCCAACGCACGCGGAAGTCCCGCCGGTACCCGACGAGCCCCCACGGGGGTGTGCTCCGCAAGCTGTACCCCGAGGTGGCGAGCCTGTCCTGGACGAGCGACTGGTATCCGAGGGTGTCCACGTCGCTCCTTCTGCGCGGGTGACTGCCGGCCGATCGTCCCACGCCGGCGCCGCCCGCGAGGGGCGTTCGGCAGACGGCCGGGCCCGGGTTCCGGGCCGGTCGCTCGTCTGTCACGATGACCCGGGCCGATGCACGACGAGGTGTGCCCGACGGAGGGTGGGGGACGTGAGCGACGAGGTCGAGCTGCAGCCCGCGGCGGTCGGCGCAATGGCGGTGCGGTTCCGCGCGTCCGGCATGGAGCTGGGACGCGTGCGGGACGCGCACGCCTCCGCGGCGGCCGAGGCCGTGGTCCCGGTCGCCCGAGCCCACGAGCGCGCCGTGCACCGGTGGACCGAGGGGCTGCGCGTCGCGGCGGCTGCGCTGGTCGAGGTCGGGACCGAGCTCGACGCATGCGTCCGCGCCACGACCGACGGCGACGAGAAGACGGCCGCGATCTTCCGGGGGGTCCAGCCGTGAGCGGCGGGATCGTGGACGTCGACTTCGACAAGGTCGTCCAGTCGCTGTGGCGTGGGCTCGACTCGCTCGACGAGGCCGGGTTCTCGCTCAACCCGCTCGACCTCGTGCAGAACGTCGCGGCCGCGGGTCGGCTCGTCGACAGGATCCGCACGATCGCGACCCAGCCTCCTCCCGGCGACCCGGCTGCGAGCGTACGGGCGGCTCACGCGTGGTCGACCCTCGCGCGCGGCCTGACGGCGACGACCGACAAGGTCGATGCCG